>JANPMG010000001.1:0-3678 GCA_031422675.1 Acidimicrobiia bacterium
CGGGGTGCCGTCGTGGGAAGGGCCTGCGATCTGCGAAGTCATTCGACCATCGAGCCCGGCGTGGTGCTCGGCAACGAGTGCTTCGTCGGCGAGCAGGCCGTGGTCACTTCGGACGTGAAGGTGTACCCGTTCAAGTCGGTGGACGCCGGCGCGGTGATCACGTCCTCGATCGTGTGGGCCACCAAGGGTGCGCGCACGTTGTTCGGACGGCGCGGCGCCTCGGGGATCGCGAACGTCGACATCACCGCCGAGGTCGCCACCCGCCTCGCGCAGGCCTACGGCACGTCGTTGAAGAAGGGTGCGGTGGTCACGACGAGCCGGGATACGAGCCGGGCCGCGCGGGCGCTGAAGCGGTCGATCATCGGCGGGCTGAACCTCGCCGGGGTCAACGTGGAAGACGTCGAACTCGCGACCGTGCCGCTCACCCGCTACCAGGTCCGCAACTCCCAGAACGCTGGCGGCATCACCGTGCGCCTCGTCGGGGGCGACTCCGACCGGGTGGAGATCCGGTTCTTCGACAGCAACGGTCGCGACATCACCGAGGCGACCCAGCGCAAGATCGAACGGCTCCTCGCACGAGAAGACTTCCGGCGCGCGTTCGCGGGCGACATCGGTGACATCGTGTTCCCGCCGCGGGCGCTCGAGTTCTACACCGCCGCGCTCGAGGATTGCGTTGATTCCGAACGACTCCACACGCGGGCGTTCAAGGTGGTGCTGGACTATTCCTTCGGTGCCGCCTCGCTCGCGTTGCCCGCGGTCCTGGCCAAGATCGGCGCCGATGTCCTTGCGGTCAATCCGTTCGCGGCCACCCGTCCGAGTGAACTCGGTCTCAACGACCGTGCCGGGCGGGTGGCGCGCATCGGCACCCTGGTCCGGTCTTCCGGGAGCGACCTCGGCATGGTCATCGACCCCGCCGGAGAGACGGCCACCCTGGTGGACGGCACCGGCCGCGCGCTCGACGACCATCAGACGTTGCACGCGCTGCTGACCCTCGTCGTCCGCGCGCGGCCCGGTATCCGGGTGGCGTTGCCGGTCTCGGCCAGTCGTATCGCCGAACGGATCGTGACCGACGGTGGCGCCACGCTCTCGTGGACCAAGACGTCGGCGGCGTCGATCATGGAGGCGGCGTCTCGGCGCGACATCGACGTTGCCGCCGGCGCCGACGGTTCCTTCGTCTGGCCCGACTTCTTACCGGCGTTCGATGCGACGGCCACCTTCGTGCATCTGCTCGACCTACTGGCCGAGACTGGTTCGAGCCTGGCCGAGATCGTGGACGCGCTCCCACCGGCGTTCACGGCGTCCCGGACGGTGCCCGTCGAGTGGTCCCGCAAAGGCGCGGTGATGCGCGAGATGGTTGAACGCACCAAGGGCCGCGACGTCACCCTGGTCGACGGGGTCAAGATCGACCACGGCGAGAGTTGGGCGTTGGTGCTGCCCGATCCCGATCGGGCCGTGGTCCACGTGTTGGCCGAAGGCGATTCGCTCGCCGGCGCCGAGACCCTCGCCGACGAGTACGCGCGTCGCATCACCAACCTCTGACCTACCGGCTCGCCGTGACTCGCAGGCGGCTCCAGGCGCGCGGATAATCTCCCGGCCATGACTTCCCCCGACGGACTCCACTACTCGCCCGAGCACGAATGGGTGCGCGTGGACGGTGATCGGGCCGTCATCGGGATCACCGACTACGCCCAGGATGCGCTCGGTGACGTCGTGTACGTGGACCTGCCGGCGGTGGGTCTGGCGGTGGTGGCGCACGCGTCCATCGCCGAGATCGAGTCCACGAAATCGGTGTCGGAGGTCTATTGCCCGCTGACCGGTTCGGTGGTGGAGGCGAACAGTGTCCTCGACGACCGGCCCGAAGCCATCAACGAGGACCCCTACGGTGACGGCTGGATCTTCGTGATCGAACTCGCCGACCCCGCCGAACTCGACGGATTGATGGACGCGGCCGCCTACGAAGCCTTCTTGGCCGGCTGAATCGATCTCACCGAGGTGTCGGGCTCGGTCTCGACACGGCGGGTCGAGACGGCGCGTCGAGGTCTCGACCTCCACCGGAGGTTCAGCGTTGTAGCCTGGCCGGATGGTGTGCACCCGCTGCGGCCACCGCAACGAACCGTCGGCCCGGTTCTGTTCGTCGTGTGGATCCCCCCTCGAACCTGCGCATGAGGGTCAACCCGGCGATGTGACCGTCGAGATCCCGACCCTCCCGCGCGTCCCGCTCGGCGGTGCGGTGCTCCACGTGCTGCGGGGTCCGAACGCCGGCAGCACCTACCTGCTGGACCAGCCCGAGACGAGCATCGGTCGGCACCCGGACTCCTCCATCTTCCTCGACGACATCACGGTCTCACGTCGGCATTCGAGTGTGGCCACCGCGGGCGACGGCGCCTTTACCATCCGAGACGCCGGTTCGCTGAACGGGACCTACGTCAATCGCGAACGGGTCGAGTCGCGGCTTCTCGTCGACGGCGACGAGGTCCAGGTCGGCCGGTTCCATCTCGTGTTCCATTTGGGGGAGTGAGAACATGACCAGAGGCGCGAGTGGAGCGAGACGGTCACGCGGTTGCCGTCATTGGGACAGCGGAGCGGGGCCCGTCCGGCCCGGCCCGCAGGGCCAAGAGGACAGGGCATGAGCGAAGCGAGTGGGGTACCGGACCATCAGTCGATCGGTGAGGTCCTCGCCACCCTTCGGGGCGAGTTTCCCGACATCACGATCTCGAAGATCCGGTTCCTCGAGAGCCAGGGTCTGATCGATCCCGAGCGCACCCCGTCGGGCTACCGGAAGTTCCGCGACGGTGACGTGGCGCGTTTGTCGTGGATCCTGGCCCAGCAGAAGCGGAACTTCCTCCCGCTCAAAGTGATCAAGGCCCGGCTCGACGCCTCCGGACCCGACGCCCTCCCGCCCGACGAGCCTGCGGGTGACCCGCCCGACGAGTCCGTCGGCGATTCGTCCGGCCGCGCGGCGGGACCCAAGCCGAAGCGGGTCCGGCCCCCCAAGTCGGCGTCCCCCAAGTCGGCGACGCCGAAGACCGCGAAACCCGGCACTGCCAGGCCCACCACGGGACGGCCCGCCGCCGCAAAGCCCGGAACTGCGCCGACCGCGAAGCCAACGGTGGGATCCCCACCGCGCGCAGCGGGTGGCTCGCCGAGTTCCGAAGCGCTGCGGCTACCACTCGACGACGGTGCCGACGACGAGATCGGCATCGACGCATCGGGCGCGAGTCTGACCCGCAAGGAACTCGCCAACGCGGCCGGCCTCACCGACGGGCAACTCGCCGAACTCGAGGAGTACGGCATGCTCGCCCCGGCCGCGGGGAGCGGCGACCGCGTGGTGTTCGACGAGCAGGCGCTCGTCGTCGCCCAACTCGCGGCCGAGTTCGCGGCGCACGGGATCGGGCCGCGTCATCTCCGGATGTTCCGCGTGTTCGCCGAGCGCGAGGCCGGGCTCTACGACCAGGTGATCGCGCCGCGCCTGCGTCGGCGTAATCCGGAGGCTCGGGCCCGCGCGCGTGACGACCTCGTCGATCTGGCCCGGCTCGGACGCGCCATGCGCGCCGCCTACCTCCGCTCCGCCACCACGGGCATGCTCACCGACTGACCGCCCGCGCACCCCTCGACGGTTTTGGCGTCCAGAGGGGGGGCGGTGCCGCACCTCCAGGCCCCCAAACCCGGGGAGGCTCG
>JANPMG010000002.1:0-68880 GCA_031422675.1 Acidimicrobiia bacterium
CCCCGCCCCCCCCACCCCCCGGCCCCACAACCACCCCCCCCCCCCCCACCCCCCGCCCTTTTTTGGCCGCCGCGGGGCCGGCCCCCCCCCCCCCCCTCCACCCCAAAACCGTGACCTGGCTGCCGATTCAACGCTTGCAGATGGTTTCGATCTCGCGCTTGACCTCGGGGGTGAGTTGTTCGAGCGCCACGAGCGCACCCATGTTCTCCACCACTTGTTCGGGTCGGGACGCGCCCGTGATCACGGTGGAAACGCGCGGGTTCGACGCACACCACGCGATCGCGAGTTGCGAGACGGTGACATCGAGTCGTTCGGCGATGGTCATGAGCTCCATGACCTGGCCGTTGCGCCGTTCGTCCGTGAGCGAGTCCTTCAACCACTCGTACCCCGGCAACGCGGCGCGGCTGCCTTCCGGGATGCCGTCGACGTACTTCCCGCTCAGGAGCCCGGACGCGAGTGGGCTCCACGTGGTGAGGCCGAGTCCGATGTCTTCGTACAGCCGCGCGTATTCGCGCTCGACGCGGCGCCGCTCGAACAGGTGGTACTGGGGCTGTTCGGTGATCGGCCGGTGGAGGTTGCGACGATCGGCGATGTCCCACGCGGCGCGGATCTCGTCGGCCGACCACTCGCTCGTGCCCCAGTAGTGCGCGCGCCCCGACTCGATGATGTCCGACATGGCCGTGACGGTCTCTTCGATCGGCGTGTCCGGATCCGGCCGGTGGCAGTACACGACGTCGAGGAAGTCCAGGCCGAAGCGTTCGAGCGAACCGTCGATGGCGTGCATGAGGTACTTGCGGTTCAAGGTGTTTCGCGTGTTCACGCCTTCGGTGAGCCCCCAGAAGAACTTCGAGGACACGACGTAGCTCTCACGCGCCCAGTTCAGCTCCGAGATCGCAGTGCCCATGATTCGTTCCGATTCGCCGCCGGCGTACGCCTCGGCGTTGTCGAAGAAGTTGACCCCGGCCTCGTGGGCGGCGGCGAGACAATCGCGCGCCATGCCGGTGTCGAGCTGGGCGCCGAACGAGACCCAACTCCCGAACGAGAGCACACTGACCTTGAGGCCGGTGGGGCCGAGGCGCCGATAGGGCATTTCCGGGGTCGTCATGCGGGCCAAGGTAGCCGCGACACTCTGGAGGGCCTCCGGCCGACCCGACCTGAACTCTCGCCGACCGCCCGGCCTAGAAGGCAGTCCAATCACGTCCGAACCAGCGCCGGATGCGGCTCGTACCGAACTCGCCCTTCACCGCGGCGAGTTCCTCGGACGGTCCTTCGAAGTTGCCCGACGGAGCCTGGCCGGGTGCGAACGTCACCTCGACCCGTGCCACCTGATGGTGGCCGAACTCGAGGTAGCACTGACCACGCCCGTCGTACTGGACCGTGGGGGACTGACGTGATTGGGAGGCAACGATCGCGGCCGCGACGACGGACGCCTGACCTTCTGCGAACACTCCGGCCTTCGGAGTTCCCACGCTCGTGACGTCACCGACGGCGTAGACGCCCTCGAACGCGGTCTCGAGTGTGCGCGGGTTGACCGGGATCCAGCCGTCGACGCACATCCCGGATTCGGCGACCACCGCCGGTGCCGCATGGACCGGAACCGCCAGGAACAGGTCGTAGGGCATCTCAGCGCCGTGGGCGAACTCGACGACCTTGCGCCCGGGATTCAGGGCGCGCACCAGCTGGTTGGGTCGCCACTCGATGTCACGCTCGGCGAACGCGCCGAGGATTGCCTGCGAGGCGTCGGGCGACGGCGGAATCGGCGACGGCAACGGCATGACCAAGGAGATCTCCGAGGTGGCGCGGACACCCTTCTCGGTGAGGAAGTCGTGCATCATGAGCGCGGTCTCGCTCGGTGCCGGTGGGCACTTGAACGGCGACGAGACGACGCCGACGACGACCCGGCCGCCGCCGAAGTCCGCCAAGACGTCACGCAGCGCGAATGCGCCGGCCACCGTGTAGAACTCGTGGCCGCCTTCCACCAATCCTGGCGTTGCCTCCGGGTGCAGGTCGGCGCCGAGCGCGACGACCAGGACGTCGGCCTCGAAGGTGCCGGCGTCGGTCTCGACGCGCCGGGCGACGGGATCGATGGCGCGGATCGTGGACCGCACGAAGCGCACCCCGGGCTTCACGAGATCTTCGTAGGGGTGGGTCACCGCATCGGGGACCGTCCGCCCGAACATCACGTCGAGCTTCGAGAACCCGAACACGAAACCGTCGGCCTGGTCGATCAGCACGATGTCGGCGTCATCGCCGAACGCGTCCGACAGGGTGGTGGTGAGCTCGAGCCCGCCGAAGCCCGCGCCGAGAACCAATACCTTCATTCGACGCCCCCTGGAGTTCGCTCGCGTGGCGCGAGGTCAAGGTTCAGAACGAAGGCCTCCGAGTCGCGGATGGAGTCCGGGATGCTCATCGGACCGCGCGCGTTGATGTCGAACGCGAGGTTCACGACCTCGAAGGTGGTCAGGAGATCACCGCGATCGACGTCGTAGGCCCATTGGATGCGGTGCGACGTCTTGTCGGCCAACGCGATCACGGCACTGAAACTCTGGATGCGATCACCGAGGTGCGGCAGCCGCGCGATGGTCATGCGGGTCTCCATCGATGCCCATCCCATGCGCAGGCCGCCGGGGCCGTTGTGGAGCATCTCGGGGATGCGGTCGTTCGCCGGTTCGCCGCCCCACGTGAGCATGGGTGCGAATGCCGGCACGTACGACCCGGTGGCGTCGCACTCTTCGGTGCCCACGGTGCGAATCTTGCGCATCGCCAGATCGCGATCACGCAGGAGATCGAGGGCCGGCGCAGTGGCGATCGGATCCGTCGCCAGCGAAATCGAGCGGGTCGCACCGTGGGTCGGGATGTCGACGATGCGCGTGCGCGCGCGATCGGCGATGAACCCTGGGAGCGCGACCGGTCGGCCGGACTGGTCCTCGGCTCGGACGCGGTGGACGAAGGTGGCGGCCAGCGTGTCGCGGTCGTCGTTCGCGAGTTCGTGGTAGATGCGCAGGCCGTCATCGAGCATCTCGACGACACCACTTCGCACGACGAGGCGCGCCCCGAGCAGCTGCTCGCGGTGATGCCGGGTATAGACGTCGATCGGACGGAACGTCACCCGGGTGTCGCCGACGAGATCGGCGATGATCGCCGCCGTGCCGGACTGCGCGTTCACGCCGTAGAACCGGACGTTCATGTGGCCGAGGTGGTCGATTTGGTCCTCGGTCACCGCGCTGGCATGGGTGGTGGTCAGCTCGGAAGTGGTGGGGGCGTCGATGGCCGGATCCTGTCGGAGTCGAGTCGAGACGGGCAACTTCTCCGCGCGCCCGGGTGACTGCGCTCGGGTCAGCGCTGGTTGCGGACGAGACGCCCGGGGCGTTCTCCCGTGTCGGCGTCGTCGGCGCGGGTCTGGACGCCGGCCACCACGGTGGCGAGGTACCCGGAGACCGGTTGGAGGTAGCGCTGGCCGCCGGCGGGAAGGTCGGCGTACATGACCGGTCGCCGGACGCGCAGCCGATCGAGATCGATCACGTTGAGATCGGCGCGCCGACCCGGCTCGATGGTGCCGCGATCGGTGAAGCTGTAGAGGTTCGCGGTGCGGCGGGTCTGCTGCTCGACCATGAACTCGAGCGGGATCTTCTCGCCCCGAGTGCGATCACGGGTCCAGTGGGTGAGCTGTGTGCTCGGGCTGGACCCGTCGCAGATGAGCTTCACGTGCGCGCCCGCGTCGGCGAGGCCGACGATCGTGGCCGGATGCGTGATCATCTCGCGGATCGCGTCGAGGTTGCCCTCCATGTAGCCCGCGCCCGCGAGGTTCACGATGTTGGTGCCGTCGCCCGCGGCGAGGAAGTCGTACATCGCGTCGATCGCGGTGACGCCGCGCGCGGCGGCGATGGCGCCGAACGTCCGATCGAAATCGGGTTCGTAGTCCACGATGTCGTCGAGCCCGAACATGAAGTCGGCGACGTTCTGCATCACCGCCGCGAACATCTCCATCGATCCGGCGTTGTCCAGCGCGCCATCGGGCTCGGCCAGGATGCGCGCCTTCATCTCCGGGTCACGCATGCGGCGGGCCTGCTCGGAAACGGGCAGCGCCGCGAGCTCGCGGTACGACGGCTTGTGCATGAACGGGTGATATCCGGCGAGTCCGCCGAGGATGCCGACGGGCCGGGACGCGATCTGCGGATACAGCTGCGCCCCGGCACGATTCTGTTCGACCGCGAAGTCCAGGACCGCGCGCCACGCATTGCCGTCGTCGACGTGCTGCACGGTGGTGAACGTGATCTTCTGACCTGTGGCGCGCGAGATGTCGGCCAACAGCTCCAGTTCGTGGTCCTGACTGAACCGTTCACCACCGAACTGGCTCATCTGGCCGAGCGACGAGGACGTGATCGCCTCGAACACGCCGCCGCCGCCGTCGGCCATGCCGTGGATCAGCTCGCGCAGCTCGACGTCGGTCGCGTAGGTGCCCGGTACCGCGTCACCGCCGATGGAACGGTGGAAGATCGTGCGCGACGTGGAGAACCCGACGGCGCCCGCCGCGATGGACTCGGCGAGGAGCCGTCTCATCGCAGCGATGTCGGAGGCCGACGCGTCTTCGTTCTTGACGCCGCGCTCACGCATGACCTCGAACCGCAACGATCCGTGGGCAACCTGCGCGGCGATGTCCATCGCGTACCGACGCGCGTCGAGGAAGTCCAGGTACTCCGGGAACGTTTCCCACGCGCCCCACGGCACGCCTTCGTTGAGCGCGCTGCCCGGGATGTCCTCCACGCCCTCCATGAGTTCGATCAGCGTCGCCTGCTCGCCCGCCGGGCACGGCGCGAAGCCGACCCCGCAGTTCCCCATCACGAGGGTGGTCACCCCGTTACTGAACGACGGGTCGAGCTGGTCGTCCCACGTGGCCTGACCGTCGTAGTGGGTGTGGACATCGACCCAACCGGGCGTGACGACGGCGCCGTGGGCGTCGATGGTGCGGTCGCCGCTGAGTGATCCGCCGATCGCGGTGATGACGCCGTCGTCGATCCCGACGTCGCCGGAGAATCGATCCGCGCCGGTGCCGTCGACGATCGTGCCGCCCGAGATCACCAGATCGTGTGCCATCGCTCGTGCCCCGCTTCGTCGTGGTTGTCGTGGTCGTGCTCGTGCTCGTCGTCGTTGTCGTTGTCGTTCTCGCTGGAGTGCGGGGCCCATCTTGTCCGGTCGGGGGAGCGCATGCACCCGGCGGCGATACCTCGTCCGGGTGGGGCCCGGTGGCCACGTCGGGTGCCGCGGCCCGGACCCGATACCCTGCCGAACGCCTCAGACCGCAAAACGGGAGACCACGGTGCAGATCTTCGACACGCTCTTCATCGGCAACCAGCACGTGAAGCCGGAGAGCAAGGACGTCATCGACGTCGTGTCACCTCACACGGAGCAAGTGATCGGCCAGGTGCCGGACGCGTCGCCCGCGGATATCGACAAGGCCGTCGCGTCGGCCCGGGACGCGTTCGAGAACGGCCCGTGGCCCCGCATGGCGCCCGAAGAACGCGGTGAGGCCATCGCCCGGTTGGCGACGGCACTCCAGAACCGGGCCGAGCCGATCGCGGACTTGATCTCGAGTCAGAACGGCTCACCGAAGCAGTGGTCGATCATGGGACAGGTGTTCTCCGCCACCATGGTGCTCGGCGGCTACGCGGAGTACGCCAAGACGTACCCGTTCGTGCAGGAGCGCACCGGTGCGTTGGGCGGCCGGTTGCAGGTGCGGCGCGCGCCGGTGGGCGTGGCGGCGGGAATCATCCCGTGGAACGTTCCGCTGTTCATCATGGCGTTGAAGCTCGGCCCGGCCATGGCTGCGGGAGTCCCGATGGTGATCAAGCCGGCGCCCGAGACTCCGCTCGACTCGTACCTCTTCGCCGATGCCGTGATCGAGGCGGGCATCCCCGAAGGTGTCATCAACATCGTCCCGGCCGGTCGGGAGAACGCGGACTACATCCTTCGTCACCCCGGCATCGACAAGGTGAGCTTCACCGGCAGCACCGCCGTCGGCAAGCACATTGCGTCGGTGTGCGGTGAGCAGCTCAAGCGGGTCACGCTCGAACTCGGTGGCAAGTCCGCGGCCATCGTGCTCGACGATGTTGCCCTCGATGACGCGCTGCTCGGCGAGATGGTGATGTCCGGCCTCATGAACAACGGTCAGGTCTGTGGTGCGCAGTCGCGCATCCTGGCGCCGCGCTCGCGCTACGACGAAGTGGTCGACGCCCTGGCCGCGGCCGTCGGCGCCATGACCGTGGGCGACCCGCTCGACGTGAGCACGCAGATCGGGCCACTCGTTGCGGAACGCCAGCGCACCCGGGTGGAGGGCTACATCGAAGCCGGGAAAGCCGCCGGGGCGCGGGTCGTCGCCGGTGGTTCCCGGCCCGACCACCCCACGGGTTGGTACGTCGCACCGACGGTCTTCGCCGACGTGGACAACACGATGCAGATCGCCCGCGAGGAGATCTTCGGGCCGGTGCTGTCGGTGATCCCGTACGACGGTGAGGACGAGGCCGTGCAGATCGCGAACGACAGCGACTACGGCCTCTGTGGGTCGGTGTGGACCAGCGATGTGGAGCACGGTGCCGAGATCGGGGCGCGGGTGCGCACCGGTGTGGTCGCGGTGAACTCGTCGACGATCCTGGACTTCAACGCACCGTTCGGCGGGTTCAAGCAGTCCGGAATCGGGCGGGAACTCGGCCCCGAGGGCATCGATCCCTACACCGAACTCCAGACCATCATCCTCCCGGCCTGATCCCGGAGGGGTTGCGGGTCGCGTTCGGACCGACCGATCCACGATGCTCGACGTGGTGTTGGTGGCCCCCCAGATCGCGGCGAACACCGGGAACATCGTGCGACTCTGCGCCAACGTCGGCGCGGGGCTGCATCTGGTGGGTCCACTCGGATTCGAGGTGGACGATCGTGCGCTGCGCCGAGCCGGTCTGGACTATCACGAACTGGCTGCCACTCGGATCTGGGATTCGTGGGACGAATGTCGGTCGGGGATCGGGATCGCGCCGCGCTGGTTCGCGACCACCACCCGGCCGCCGCATCGCCGGTACGACACGGTCACCTACGCACCGGGTGACGTCGTCGTGTTCGGATGCGAGGCGACGGGCCTCGGCTCGGACCGGTTGGACGCATTCGCGGACGACCGTCGGCTGCACATCCCGATGCGGCCGGACAACCGGAGCCTCAACCTCGCGAACGCGGTGAGCGTCGTGGTCTACGAAGCGTGGCGTCAGCACGGTTTCGACGGCGCGGCGACCGGTACGTTCGCCGAGTCCCCGCGGTCTTCGGAGTAGCCCGGGAGCCTGCCACTGCAGACCGAGGAAGCCGCCGAGGAACGCCGCCACCGAGATGGCGAGCGCCACCAGATCGGCGGTGCCGTCGTCGCTCGGATGCGCAACGACGTGTTTGGCGGCGACGGCGTAGAGCACGATGCCGACGATGATGGGGAAGTGGCCGAACGAGAACAGGTTGCGCGCGACGCGGCCGCGATTCGCGCTCTCTCGCAGCACAGTTTCGATCACGCCGGGGACGTAGGAGAAGTAGGTCCACCAGAACACGCAGGCCACCGAGACGGCGGCGATCACGCCGAGTCCGATCGTGGAGTCCAACCGAGTTTCGGACGCCGCAACGCCCACGGCAACGAGCACCTCGCCCAACGAGATGATGACGAAGAGCGAGTGCCGTTCCACGAAGTGCACCGGGCCGATGGTCCACTCCGCGTCGCTCGTGCCGCCCCGGCGGCCGGCCCGGATCGCCGACCCGACGTGAAGACCGGCGACTGCGCACCACACGATGGTCCGCGGTCCGCGACCTCCCGCCGTGCCCACGAGGACGAGAATCGGTGCGGGCATCAGGGATCGCGACCGCCATCAACCGGTCAACAACAGGCTCCGGGCGAAGCTGGTGGGGCTGGTGTCAGAAGCAAAGACCCCGGCGATCTGGGTGACGGCGAAGACGAAGACGAGGTCCAGGAAGAGTTCGAGATTGGACGCGTGACGCTCGGACTGTGGCTCAGTCTGCGGTTCGGGCCGCGCGTCGGGATCGCCGGTCATCAGCGCGGTGGTGCGGTGGCGGCGCGTACGACGGCCGCATCCACATCCGCGATGACCGCTCCGGTGGGATCGAGGTCGAAGAACTCCACTCCGTCGGTCACGGTGGGTGCATCGGCGCCGAACGCCACCGCGATCTTGTTGGCTGCGTTGCGCGCGACGTCGAGGACGATCTCGGTGATCTGCGCCGTATCGAAGTGTTCGTGCACCGCTCGCACCAGGGCATCGTCGATCGCGCCGGGTTGGGTGACGAGTGCATCGGTGAGTCGGAGCGCAACTCGTTGGCGATCGGTGAACACTTCGTCCGCGGTCGCATCGTCCGCTGCCGTCCGAATGACCGCGAGGTCGCCGGCCTGGTCGAGTGCCGTCACGCTGATCCGAGACTGGCAGAGCCGGCACTCGTGGGCCCGCGCGCCGTGGAGTCGGATGAGTTCGGTCAGGAGTGGATCGAGGGTGTTGAGGCGCGCCACGGCGGCCATGAACGACTCGAGTTCGGGCCAGAGGCGCGCGGGGTCGATCACCGAACCGTTGAGGGTCGGCATCGGCGTTACGAACAACCGGTCCAGGCCGAGCCGGGCGCGCGTGAAGACGTCGTTGACGTAGACCGCCTGGACGAAGAGGAACGCGTCGTCGCCCAGTGCCCGGGTCATGGCGGTGCGGTGCTCGCTGGTGATTGCGGCCACGTCCACCACGAACTGCTCCGCGAACGCGAGGCCCGCCAGTTCCCGGAGACCGGCGGGTGGTTCACCGCGTCCGGTGGTCGACGCGCCGAGCACGGCATCGATCATCCGGATGATCGGGCCGAAGACCTCGGGGTGAATGGCGGTTCGAGCCGTCGTGAGGATGTCGTCGAACTGGCGGAAGATCTCCGGCGCGATCGCGCGCCACGGTTGGTCGGAGTCGCCGGATGCGCGCAGGTCGGTCTTCGGATCGGACACGGCCGGAGCCTACGAATCGCGGCGATGACCGGCAAGATCGCGGCGCGGGTTCGACGGCGGCGCGGCGCGAACGCGCACGCAACTCGCCGCTCGTGGTAGAGACAGGCGTGGCGAACGACCCCGTGACCGCGCCGGACCTCGACGCACAACTTCAGGCGCTCGTCGGGCAGCCGATCGGCACGGGCGGCCCGTCGATCGCACCGGACCCGGTGAACCAGCCGATGATCCGCCATTGGGCGGCGGCGTTCGAGGATGCCAACCCGATCTACACCGATCCGGAGACTGCCGCCGCGTCCCGTTTCGGCGAGATCGTGGCGCCGCCGCTGATGCTCCAGACCTGGACCATGGCGAACCCGAAAATCACCGGGATCCGCGAACGCGGTGGCTCGCCGGTGGAAGGGGAGGGCGCCGAAGTTCTGCGGCTGCTCGACGGCGCTGGGTTCGTCGGCACGCTCGCCACGAACTCCGAGTTCGAACTCGTGCGCTATCTGCGGCTCGGGGAGCGGGTGTCCGCGACCACGGTGGTGGACTCGATCTCCGCCGAGAAGCGGACTCGGATCGGTCCCGGTCGATTCCTCACCTGGGTCACCACCTACGTCGACGACGACGGTGCGGTCGTGGGCGTGCAGACGTTCCGCATCCTGAAGTTCAAGCCCGAGGTCCCCGCGTGAGCGACCTCGCCGCCGACTTTCGTGCACTTTGGGGATTCCTGGCCCCCCAAAGTGCACGAAAGTCGAGGTGGGTGTCGACGTGAGTATGGGCGAGGCCGCAGAGCTGCCGGAGCGCCTCGCGCCGTCGATGACGCCCGACACCGCGTTCTTCTGGGACGGTGCGAAGGCGCGTCGGCTCCTCATCCAGCGGTGCCGCGGGTGCGGCCGGTTCCGCCACCCGCCCCGGCCCATGTGTCCGAACTGCCACGCGCTCGAGTGGGAGGCCGTCGAGGCTTCGGGGCGGGGTTCGGTGTTCAGTTTCGTGATGCCACGTCATCCGCAGTACCCCTGGTTCGAGCCGGATTACATCGTGGCGCTGGTGGAACTCGAAGAGGGGGTACGCCTGGTGACCAATCTCGTCGAGGTCGTCCCCGCCGACGTGACCATCGGGATGGCGGTCCAGGTCCGGTTCGACGAGTTCGCCGGCGGGCTCGTGCTCCCGATGTTCACGCCCGTGCGCCCAGGCGAGACGCCATGATCCGTCGGCTCCGCTGGAACGAGATCCGGGTGGGGGACGAGTTGACCCCGCTCGTGATCGACGTGACCGCCACCGTCATCGCCGCGGGCGCGATCGCCACCCGTGACTTCATGCCCGTGCACCACGACCGGGACTACGCGAACGCGCAGGGTGCGCCCGACATCTTCATGAACATCCTCTCGGACACCGCCTACTGCAGCCGATTCCTCACCGACTGGGCGGGTCCGGACGCGCGATTGACGCGGCTGGCGATCCGGCTCGGCGTCCCGGTGTTCCCCGGCCACACCCTCACCTACACGGGGACCGTCAGTGCGGTCTCGCGGACCGACGACGAGGGTCTGGTGGACATCGAGTTCGCGGCCATCGACGATCTGGGTGAGCACGTCAGCGGCACCGCCACTCTGGGCCTCCCGCTCGGCGGCGCGTCGTGAGTGCGTCGTGATTTCCGCAACGAGCCAGCCGTGAGCCAGCCGTGAGCCAGACGTGAGTTCATCGCTGCGTGACCGCGCTGCCATCGTGGGGATCGGCCAGACCGAGTTCTCGAAGGAGTCGGGTCGCACCGAACTCCAGCTCGCGTGCGAGTCGGTGCTCGCGGCGATCACCGACGCCGGACTGACCCCGGCCGATGTCGACGGGCTCGTGACCTTCACCCTCGACACCAGCGAAGAGATGGAGGTCGCGCGCAACGTCGGAATCCCGAGCCTGTCGATGTTCGCCCGGATCCCGTACGGCGGTGGCGCATCGGCCGGGACGGTGATGCAGGCGGCGATGGCCGTGGCCACCGGGGTGGCCGACGTCGTGGTGTGTTACCGGGCGTTCAACGAGCGCTCCGGCATGCGTTTCGGCAACATCGGCGGCGCGATCACGGCGATGCCTCTGTGGCTGTCCTGGTACGCGCCCTACGGCCTGCTCACACCGGCTTCGTGGGTCGCGCTCCACGCGCAGCGCTACATGCACGAGTTCGGGGCCACCAACGAAGACTTCGGCCGGATCGCCGTGGTGGATCGGCTGCATGCGGCCACGAACCCGGACGCCTGGTTCTACGACCGGCCGATCACCATCGAAGATCATCAGGCTTCGCGTTGGATCATCGAACCGGTGCTCCGGCTGCTCGACTGTTGCCAGGAGACCGACGGCGGAGTGGCGCTCGTGGTCACTTCGGCCGAACGGGCGCGTGACCTGCCGCACCCGCCGGCGCTCATCACCGCCGCGGCGCAGGGTGCCACCTTCGACGGCGAAATGATGACGAGCTACTACCGCGACGAGCTCACCGGACTCCCTGAGATGGGCGTGGTCGCCGATCGACTCTGGGCGATGTCGGGCCTGACGCCGGCAGACATCAGCACCGCGTTTCTCTACGACCACTTCACGCCGTTCGTCCTCATGCAGCTCGAGGAGCTCGGCTTTTGCGGTCCCGGTGAGGCGAAGGACTTCGCTACCGTCGAGCGACTCTCCATCGGCGGCTCGTTGCCGATCAACACCAGCGGCGGTCTTCTCGGTGAGGCGTACATCCACGGGATGAACGGGATCACCGAAGCGGTCCGTCAGCTTCGCGGCACGTCCGCCAATCAGGTGGACCGGGTCGAGCATGTCCTCGTGACCGCGGGCACCGGCGTGCCCACCAGCGGATTGATCCTCGGCGCACCGTGATATCGGGGCCCGCCGAGGATCACCGCCGGTTCAGTACAGGATCGCGCAGCTGCTCATGCGGATCTCGCCGCTGGTGCACTTGTCGGCACCGTCACCGCCACGGATGGAGTCGTCCCCGAGGCCACCGTCGATGATGTCGATCGCCGCGTCGCCGTACAGGTCGTCGTTCCCTGCTCCGCCGTCGATGGTGTCGGCTCCGCCACCGCCGTAGACGACATCGTTCCCGTCACCACCGCAGAGGAAGTCGCCCTTCCCGAGGCCCGAGATGATGTCGTTCCCGGCGAGGCCGTGGATCACGTCGATACCCGCCGTGCCGGTGATCGTGTCGTTGCCACCGGTTCCCACCTTGGTCGGGGTGCGACCCAGGCACGTCGGGACCGTCACCAGGTACGCGCACGAACGCGACGTGACGTTGCCGGCGCGGTCGAATCCGGTCAGCGTCGCCGATCGCAGACCCGCGATCGACGTATCGGCCGGAGCACCCACGGTGGCGGTGTTCACGCCCGAGAGTGCGTCGGCGACGGTTCCGCTGATGGTCGCGTTCGGATCGCCGAGGGTGAATGTTGGGCTCGTGTTGCAGGTCACCGTCGGTGCGGTGGCGTCGCGCTTGATCGTCGCGGATCCGGTTCCCGGACCTCCGAATCCGGCCGAGACGGCGGTGCAGGTCTGGGTGTATCCGGGAGTATCGGATGTCACGGTGACCGGATCGCAGCCGGTGGCGGAGACGATGGCCGATTCCGGGTCCACCACGGACCAGCTGATGCCGACGTTGGACCGGTACCAACCGTTGTTGCCGATCGTGCCGGTGACCGTCGGGGTGACGACGGGCGCGGTGTAGTCGCGCCCGGCAGGTCGCCAGAGGAACACGCCGCGAATGGAGCTGGCAGCGTCGGCGTCCGGACCCAGGCCGATGCTGCCACTCGAGGTCGTACCGGTGCCGGCCGTGGAGTACCCCGCGCCCGCACCGATCGGCTGACCGGTTCCGGCATCGGTCGACGCCGTCCAGCCGCCGGTCCATTCGCTGTAGAAGTACGTCAACGATGTGTAGGTCGTCCAACGCATCACACCGAGAAAGCCGGCCGCGCCGAAGAATCCATCGATGCCGTCGACGGAGTCCGCCGTGGCGAGGCCCGGTGCGTAGGGCAACATGAGGTCTCGGACCTGGGGTGCGGTCGCCCACGTCCAGCCGGTGAGATCGCGGCCGCCGACGCTGCCCGAACACGCAGTGACACCGTCGGTCGGACAGACGGAGGCCACCTGTGACCAGGAGAGGCCCGTGGTCGTGTACAGCTCGCGCCACTCCCGGCCGTTCTCGGTGGGCGCAGCGCTCGCACTGGGTACCGCGACGGCACCCAGTGACCCGAGCAGTGCGATGACCCCGATGAGCGCGCGCGATCGCCGCATAGCAAATCCCCCAATGCCGTTGCGGGCCGACGGTGGGCCCGGTCCCTTGATTATCGGCCCGCCTGGGTCGATGGACCACTGGACATTGGTCGTAGTACCCGGCTCGAGGTTGGGACGAATACCTTCTTTGCCGGGCACCCGGCAACGAAACGTGGCGGGTCGATCACGTACGGTGGTCACGCGCCCAGAGCGCAGCCTGGGTCCGGTCGGCCACGCCGAGAGCGGTGAAGATCGACGTGAGGTGGGCCTTGACTGTGCGCTCCCGGATGCCGAGCCGGGTGGCGATCTGCTTGTTGGCCAGCCCGAGCGCAACGAGGTCGAGCACCTCGGCCTCGCGGGTCGTGAGCTTGGGAGTCCGGCGGTGCGATCGCTCGGCATCGAGCAGTGCTCGCGCCGCGAGCGGATCCAGCGGTGCCTCTCCGGCATGGGCCGATCGGATGGCAGCGATCACCTCTTCCGGGGTGGCGTGCTTGAGTAGGTATCCGCTCGCGCCCGCGTGCAGCGCCGCGAGCACCGTCTTCTGTTCGGCGAAGGACGTGAGCGCGATGACGTGCACCCGCAGATCGAGCTCGGCGGCGCGGTCGCACACCTGCCGGGTGGCCTCGATGCCGCCGATGCCCGGCATCGAGAGATCCATGAGCATGACGTCCGGTCGGTGCAGCTCGAGCAGGTCGACGGCCGCTTCGCCGGTGCCCACTGCGGCGATCAGCTCCATGTCGGCGACGTTGGCCACAACCTGTTCGAGGCCACGTCGGACCACCTCGTGATCGTCGACCACCACGATCCGCAGCGGTTCGGTCATGTATGTGGGACCTCGATGTCAAGAGTGGTGCCGGTGCCGGGAACGGACGCGAACCTGAATGTACCGCCCGCTTCGGCGACCAGATCGCGAATGCCTCGCAACCCGAAATGGCCGCTCGCCGGTGCGGTCAGGACCGCTGCGGGATCACAACCGACGCCGTCATCGGTGACCCGGAGCTGAAGCCGGCCGTCGGTGTTCATCAGCGACACCCGAGCGCGGCTCGCTCGGGCGTGGGTGGTGATGTTCCGGACCGCTTCCTGCGCGGCGCGAAAAATGAGCGCGGCCAAGGTCTTTGGCACCGGCCCGTCGAGTCCGAGGACCTCGATTGAAGCATCGACCCCGCCGGTGCGCAGCCGCGCCACGAGATCGGTCAGCGCGGCGACGAGTCCCTCCTCGAAGAGGTTCGGTGGGTAGATCTCCACGAGCAGCGATCGGAGGGCCTGCACGCTATCTCGGAGTTCGTGCTCGGTGCGCGACAACAGCTGCTCGACATCGCCGTCGATGCCGGGCCGGCGCGCGATCCCCCCGAGCGTGAACGCCGCGCCGGCGAGACCCTGCACCACCCCGTCGTGGAGATCGGCGGCCACTCGGCGCCGCTCCACCGTTGCCGCCTCGAGCGCCTGATGCAGTACCCGTTCGCTCTCACGTTGCCGGCGCTGCAGCCGCCGGGCGAGCGACCACGCCAATGGAATCTGAACGAGCTGGAGCACGATGAGCGCACCGATCGTCCACGGTGCCGAGTTGCGCCAGAAGCGCGAGCCGGCCGACGAGACGGTGTCGTAGGCGAAGTACGCCTCGAACAAGAGCCGCGCCCCGGGAAACGGACGGAGCGGCGTGTAGACCTCGAGCAACTTTCGGTCTCGGCGCTCGAACTGGTTCTCCGGGCTGGAGAGATCGCTGACGCCGGCGACCACCCGGCGCTCCGATCGGACGACATCGATCTCCTCGCCATCGAGCTCGAACTGCCGGCCGATCAGCCGGTCTTCGTCGGAGTACACGATCGTGCCGTCGGCGGACCAGATCTTGATCCGGACGACCGATCGGTCGAGCACCGAACGCCTCACGACGTCGTCGAGCCGACGGCGCGCAGTGGGGTCGCCGAGTAGGAGCGCCGGTGTGACGTATGCGGCGACCACCTGGGCGCGCAAGAGAGTGGTGGCACGCGCGGCATCGATGGCGGACCGTTGACCGGCGTTCCGGCTCGCGAACTGGGTGGCCACACCCACCACGATCATTGCGATGAGTCCAGCGATGCTGAACTGCACGACCGAGCGCAGAACGAGGCCGTCTCCACGGGGACGCGAGGCGGCGGCGGTGTTCACCGGCGGAGGCTACCGACCGTCCTTCACCCGGTGGTGACGGGGAGGGCGCTGAGCTGGCGGGTCACGAAGCTGGGGCGCCACTGCGGCGTTGGGTCCGCCGAGCGGAGGTGAGGGAACCGGCGCAGGACCGCGGGGATCACCACCTGCGCTTCGAGGCGCCCGAGCGCGGCCCCCACACAGAAGTGCAGGCCCTTTCCGAATGCGACATGACGGCTGTTGTTGCGGTGCAGGTCGAAATGATCGGGATCGGTGAAGACCTCCGGATCGCGATTGGCGGAGCCGAGGAGCAGCCGCACCATGGTGCCGGGTTCGAGGGTGACGCCGTGGCACTCGACCCGTTCGTGGGGCCACCGCCCACCACCGGACGCCACCTGGAGGGGTCCCATGAACCGCAGGGTCTCCTCGACGACCGCCGGCGCCGCGTTCGGGTTGTCGCGCACTTCGGCGGCGACGTCGGCGCGTTCCAGCAGCAGGTGGAGTGCCGTCGATATCAGGCTCATCGTGGTCTCGTGACCGGCGATGAGCAGCAGGATGATCAACGCCATGAGTTCGTCGCTGGTCAGCTGCTGCCCGTCCGCCTCCGCCGCGATGAGGGCGGAAATGAGATCGTCGCCGGGGTCGCGGCGGCGCCGCTCCACCAGGGCGCCGGCGTATTCGAGGAACGCGTCGGCCGCTCGGCCCGCAGCCGGGAGCGCCTCGACGTCGATGGGGATGTCGTCGAAGGCGGTGAGGTCGAGGGTCCAGTCCCGCAGCTGGTCGCGGTCGGTGTCGGGGACGGCGAGGAGTTCGGTGATGGCCATGATCGGGAACGGTTCGGCGATCTCGTGCACGACGTCGAAGCTCGGTGCGGTCGCCAGTTGATCCAGGAGCGCGTCGATCATGTGGGTGAGGCGGGGGCGCAAGGCTTCGACGCGGCGAGGTGTGAACGCTTGTGAGACCAGGGCCCGGATCCGGGTGTGCTGTGGCGGGTCGACGAACAGCAAGAGGTTCTCGGAGAGCATCCGAACCGAAGGTGGGGCGACCGTGGCGAACGCATCGCGCCACGCCGGCGGGGTCGCAACGCCGAATCGGTCGTCGCGCAGGAGCGCATCCACATCGGCGTGGCGCGAGATCACGTATCCCACGTCCGGGTGATGGTGGACGGGCGCCTGTATCCGGAGCGCTCGATACCAGGGGATCGGGTCGTGGCGGAACGCAGGGTCGCGCGGATTCCAGTCCCTCGGATCCAGGTTCGTGTGCGGGCCGGTGCTCTCCGATCGGGGCACTACGACGTCATGCCGCCGAGGCCGACGAGACCGCGCGCGAGTTCGATCTCGCCCATGTGGCGGAGGCCGTGCTGATAGAGCCAACACTCGAAGCCGTCGAGCACGGTGATTCCCTCGGGCCCGGCGCACCGGGCGCTGTAGGTGGAGGCCACCTGCGGCGGGTAGGGCGGTGCAATGAGAACGCGAGAGAGGTCGTTCGGATCCATGGTGGCGAGATGACCCTCGGTCCGGTCGAACACTGCTCGCTGGTACTCCTTGAACGCCTCGTAATCGCCGATCCGCTGGTGAATCATCTCCTCCACACTGCGGTGCTTCCCGTGGTCGTCGATCGTCATCGCGACGCGCGCTTGCCACTCGTCGTTCCAGATCGGCGGAATACCGGTGATCATCATGAAGGACGCGTCCTGCATGTTCGTGTAGTGGAACAACGAGAACGCGATCGGGAGCACGCCGTCGCGCTCGAAATGGTTCACGTGGTCGAGGTCCATGCTCTCGACGGCTTGGTAGTACAGCGAGTGCATCGTCGCCATCCGGCGCTGCAACGAGTCGAGCAGGACATCGCCGATCACAGGGCTCATGAGATCCTCCACCACGCCAATATCGCCGTTCGTGATGCGCACGGTAGGGCGCATCGACCGCTGCCGTCATCCTCGACTCCGGTAGGGCAGACTCACCCAGCAGTCCCCTGGCGAACGGAGCACTCTCATGGTTGGCGGCGCACTCAAGATGGCGAGCATCGACGATCTCGATCTGCGCATGTCCGAGGCGGTCCGGCCGTTGTACGACGCAGTCGTCGCGTTCATCCGTGACGAGGTGGAGCCGATCACCGAGGAGTTCTCCCGCCTCGGCGCAGGCCGCGCCGACCGATGGAGCTGGGGTGAGGGTCAGCTCGAACTGCTCGACGGCGCGAAGGCCAAGGCGCGCGAGCTCGGACTCTGGAACTTCTTCCTCCCCGACGCCGAGACCGGACACGGTCTGTCGAACCTGGACTACGCCTACATCGCGAACGAGCTGGGCAAGAACCGCCTGGCGTCCGAATGCCTGAACTGCTCGGCGCCGGACACGGGCAACATGGAGGTGCTCGAGCGCGTGGGCACGCCCGAACAGAAGGCGGAGTGGTTGGAGCCGCTCTTGAACGGTGAGATCCGTTCGGCGTTCGCGATGACCGAGCCGGGCGTCATGAGTTCCGACGCCCGCCAGATCCAGACGAGAGCGGTCCTCGACGGCGACGAGTGGGTCATCTCCGGCGAGAAGTTCTACATCTCGGGTGCCGGTGATCCCCGGTGTCGAGTGCTCATCACGATGGTGCGGACGAGTCCGGAAGCCGACGCCTACCGCCAGCAGTCCCAGATCCTCGTGCCGATGGGGACGCCCGGTCTGGAGATTCTCGAGCCGATGCTCGTCTTCGGCGCCGACGACGCACCCCATGGCCACATGCACTTGCGGTTCAACGACGTGCGCGTCCCCAAGGAGAACATCTTGCTCGGTGAGGGCCGCGGGTTCGAGATCTCGCAGCTCCGTCTTGGTCCGGGCCGAATCCATCACTGCATGCGGTCGGTGGGTGCGGCCGAACGCGCCATCGAGATGATGGTGGATCGCGGTTTGAGCCGCGAAGCCTTCGGCAAGAAGCTCATCAACCTCGGCAAGAACATGGAAGTGATCTCCCGCGCCCGGATCGACGTCGAATCGATGCGACTGATGGTGCTGCGCGCCGCGAAAGCGATGGACACCCTCGGGAACGCCGAGGCGCGGGTCTGGGTGAGCGCGGTCAAGGCGATGGTCCCCGAGAAGTGCTGCGACATCATCGACGAGGCGATTCAGATGCACGGCGCCGCCGGGATCTCGCAGTGGTTCCCGCTGGCGGACATGTGGCACGGTCAGCGGACGTTGCGATTGGCTGATGGCCCCGACGAAGTGCACCACCAGGTGGTCGGACGCGCGGAGGCGAAGTACCGCGCCGCGGATGTGGCCGCAGGCATCGGCAGCACGCCGAGCACCGGGCCGATCTTCACCGGGCCCTGATCATGCAGCCGCTCGACATCCATCACGTGTCCATCAACGTCGCCGATGTCCCGGCCGCGGTCAGCTTCTATACCGACGTGCTCGGGGCTTCGCTCCGAGATGATCGCCCCGACTTCGGTTTCGGGGGTGCCTGGCTGGACTTCGGCGGCCGCCAGCTGCACCTCATCGAAGCTCCGGTGCCGGCCAACCACGGGCAGCACTTCGCGGTCCGGGTGGAGGATCTTCCGGCCACGGTCGAGGAACTCCGCGGGCGCGGCTTCGACATCACCGACGCGACCCCGGTCGGATCCGGGCTGCAAGCGTTCATGACCGATCCGTCGGGCAACGCGATCGAGCTTCACCAGGTCGATGTCCGGTAGCGATACCAACGTGGCGCCTGACCCCAATCAGCGGATCACGCCGTACCTGCCGCGGTTGGTGATCGATTGGATCCGCGACGAACCCGCAGTGCTGGCGCGTCGCCTTGACGGCACGATCGTGTTCATCGACGTGTCCGGGTTCACCAAACTCTCCGAACGCCTGGCGCGCGCCGGAAACGTCGGTGCCGAAGAGCTCGCCGAGACGATCGGCTCCACCTTTTCCGAACTCCTCACGGTCGCCTACGCGAACGGTGGCGGTCTCGTGAAGTTCGGCGGCGACGCGCTGTTCCTCTTCTTCTCCGGTGAGCATCACGCCAGCCGAGCTTGCGCGTCGGCGATCGGCATGCGCGCGACGCTCCGAGATCAGGGCACGCTGACCGTGCTCGGTCAGCACGTTCGGCTGCGCATGTCCATCGGAGTGCACACGGCCGGCTTCGAGTTCTTTCTCGTCGGGAACAGCCATCGCGAACTGGTGGCCGCCGGTCCCGGCATCAGCGCGGTCGCCGAACTCGAAGGTGCAGCCGAGGCCGGCGAGATCCTGATCAGCCCCGAGACCGCCGGCCTGATCGCGCGGTCGCTGGTGGGAAACGCGAAGGGGCCGGGATTGCTCCTGCGGCGGGCGCCGCGCGGGAAGCTGGTCACCGCCGTTGATTTCACGCCGCTCGAACTGGACGGGGGGATCGACCTCGCCACCTGTGTCCCCGCCGGATTGCGGTCGTCGATCGTCGGCGCGAGTCAACGCGAGCACCGGCGGGTGGCGGTCGCGTTCATCCACTTCGACGGCACGGACGAACTCATCCGCGATTCGGCGCTCGATGAGGTTGCGGACCGCATCCGACAGTTGGTGACGACGATCCAGGAGGCAGCCGACCGGAACGGCGTCACGTTCCTCGCCACCGATGTCGACCGAGACGGCGGCAAGATCATCCTGACCGCCGGCGCGCCCTCGGGCTCGGGTGACGACGAACGACGCATGTTGCTGGCGCTGCGTGAGATCGTCGAGGCACCGCTGACGATCCCCGTACGGATCGGTGTCAATCGAGGGTTCGTCTTCGCGGGCGACGTCGGCCCGGCCTACCGCCGCACCTACACGGTGATGGGCGACACCGTGAACCTGGCGGCCCGACTCATGGCCCACGCGTCGCCCGGTGAGATCCTCGCCACGAGAGAGATCCTCGATCGTTCGCCCACCGCGTTCGCGCTCGATCCGGTCGAGCCCTTCTTCGTCAAGGGGAAGACCGAACCGGTCGAGGCCTGGCGGGTCGGGCCGGTACTCGGTGCGAAACCCGACGTCGAGAAGCTCGTCTTGGCGTTCACCGGCCGCGAAGCGGAACTCACGGCGTTGACGGCCGCGCGCGATTCGGCCCGGGACGGGATCGGTCGGGTGGTCGAGATCGTGGGTGCGGCCGGGATGGGGAAGTCTCGCCTCGTCGACGAGATCCGGGCTCGGTGTGAGGGGATGATCGCGTCTTCGACCCGGTGCGAGCTCTACGAAGCCACCACTCCGTACTTCCCGCTGCGCGCCATCCTGCGGTCGCTCCTCGGCTTGGACCCGAATCGTCGCACCGATGCTGATGCCGAGCGGCTCGGTGACGCGATCGGAGCGGTGGCCGCCGAACTGGTGCCCTGGGCGCCGCTGCTCGCGATCGTCGCCGACGTACCGATGGCGGGTACGCCCGAGACCGATCGGCTGGAGGAGAAGTTCCGCGCCGCGCGCCTCGAGGCGGTGGTGCGGGAGGTCTTCACCGCGCTGCTCCCGACCCCGACCGTCCTCGTGATCGAGGACGCACAGTGGATCGACGAATCGTCGGCCCGGCTGCTTCGATCGCTGCTCGCGGACGTGAGCGAGCGGCCCTGGCTGGCGGTGATCACGCGCCGCGAGGACGCGCTGCGAACCGCGTTCGTGCCGCCGGGCGGCGTGGTGATGCACCTCGGTCCGTTGGCCCGGGAGGACGTCACGAACCTCTTGCGTGATGCCACCCAAGATGTGCGGATCTCGGACGATCAAATCGAAGCGTTGGCGGAACGGTCCACCGGGAACCCGCTGTTCGTGCAGGAGCTCGTGGCGGCCGCCGGTTCGACGATGGCGATATCGGGCATTCCCGAGTCGGTCGAGGCACTCGTGGGCGCGAGCATCGACCGGTTGCTTCCCCAGGACCGAGACCTGCTCCGCCGGCTCGCAGTGCTCGGGCGGTCGTTCCCGGAACACCTCGTCTCGGCCGTGTTGGAGACCTCGACGGTCGACTCGTCGGCGTGGAGTCGAGTGGAAGAGTTCCTGGTGCGCGATTCGTCCGGGCGATTGAGTTTCGAACACGCCCTGGTGCGCGACTCGGCCTACGAAGGTCTCGCGTATCGAGCGCGCAAGGATCTGCACTCGCGCGTCGGCGATGCGCTTCGTGACCGCGCCGGCACCGAGGGCGACGACCCGGTCGAGCTGCTGTCGTTGCATTTTCTCCGGGCGGAGCGATACGCGGAGGCGTTCGGATATTCGCGCGCGGCTGCCGAAGCGGCGCGTGAGATCTTCGCGGACCGAGAAGCCGCGGAACTGTACGAGCGCGCCCTGGAAGCGGCCCGCCATCTGCCGGACGTCACCAGCCGCGACCACGCCGGGCTCCGTGAACTCCTCGGCGATGTCCGTCACCGCAGCGGCGCGTTCGCCGATGCCTTGACCGCATACCGGGATGCACGCCGATTTGTGCGCGGCGACCCCATTATCGAAGCCCGCCTCCAGCTCAAGGTGGCGTGGATCCGGGGATGGCTCGATCGGTATTCGGAGGCGCTCCGAGCCATCACTCGCGGTCTCCGAGTGCTCGATGGCGTCGAAGGTCACGACGCCGCATGTCAACGGACAGCGATGCTCGCGTGGTACGCGCAGTTCTGCGAGGAGGGCGGAAAACATCGCCGCGCGATCGCGTGGGCTGAGAAAGCCATCGAGGCGGCGGAGGCGGCGCCGGATCGGAGTGGGCTCGCCCACGCGCTGAAGATCATGGGCTGGGCGCAGATGGAACTCGGCGAGCTCGAGACCGCGTCCACGCTGCGCCGGTCCCTTGCCCTGTACGAGACGCTCGACGACCTTCCCGGCCAGGCCAGCGTTCTCAACATGCTGGGTGGGTTCGCCTACTGGCGCGGTGAGTGGGACGAAGCGCTGCTCCGCTACGAACGTGCGCGCGAGCTTTCCTCCCGCACCGGCAACACGGTTCTGGGCGCGTTCTGCGCAACGAACATCGGGGAGATCGCACTCGACCGGGGCGAACTCGAGCTCGCCGGTGCGCTATTCCGCGATGCGGCGAGGGTGTGGCGAGTGGCAGGCGACCGGCCCGGCTCGGCGTTCGTGAAGTTGCTCCTCGGTCGCACCGCCGCCGGCGCGGGTCGCTACGACGAGGCGCTCGAACTCCTGACCGAGGCCCAACACGAGTCGATGGAGGTCGGCGCGCAGGTAGATGCGCTGGAAGCGGCCGCGCGTATCGCCGAGTGCCACCTGGCGGCTGGGCGCCCGGCGGACGCGCTGCGCGTGGTGGACGAGACGATGGCCCAGGCTCAGGCGCTGGGCGGGGTCGCCGCGCAGACGCCGATGCTCGAGCGGACGCGCGGCCTCGCCCTCGTGGGGCTGCGCCGGATCGACGAGGCTCGCGCCGCCCTCGACATGAGTCTCGGTTCGGCGCGTTCCCGGCACGCGGCGTTCGAGATCGCGCTTTCGATGCTGGCGCTAGTCCGAGTGATCGAAGACCCGGCCGAGCGGGCGCGGGCCCAGGACGAGAGCGCCGCCATCCTCGCTCAGTTGGGGGTCTGGGTGATTCCCGAGATCTTCAATGCGTGGCCGCCGGCCGCGAAGCCAGCCACCGAGCCAGCCACCGGGAATGCCGCGCCACAGTCCGACGAGCGCGGCTGAGCGAAGGCGCTCCCGTGCCGCGCGGGTTGGCGCGGTTCGATCAGCGGAACTTCGGGTCGTCGAGTCCGAAGACCTGCCACGTGGTCACCAGGTTGGCGGTCGCGTTTGGCCTTGTGCTCTCGGACGCGATGCACCACGTCTCGCCGGCCGGGATCGTCGCGCTCGTGACGAGCCCGCCGCCGTCGAACTGAGGATCGACGCACCACTGCACCGGCTGGAACACGTTGCCGCCGCTCGGGTCATAGGTGAGCAACAGGGTGAAGGTGCCGGGTCCGCCGGCGATCGGTGCCGGGTCGGGTTCGAGGGTCACGAAGCCGCGGTAGGTGACCGACGCAGCGCCGGCGGGCTGGAACAACACCGTCCCGTCGGCCGCGGAGGCGTCGAGGACGTACCGCTTGCAGTTGAAGGCATCATCGAGCCGAGTGAAGGACCCGCTGATCCCGCCGTCGGTGTCGGTCACCGTGTCGTTGCTACAGATCACGGGGAACACGGTGAGGGTCACCGTTGCGACGTTGGACTTGGCGGTCCCGTCGGACGCTTGGTAGGTGAAAGAAGCGGGCCCGGTGTAGCCGGGCGCGGGGGAGCTCGGCGGCGTGAAGGTCACGGTGCCGTTCGGGTTGGCGACCACGGTCGATCCCGCGGGGCTCACGTTGGCGAAATCGCCGGGCACGAGCGTGTCACCGTCGAGGTCGCTGTCGTTGCCGAGCACCGGGATCGAGACGCTGCTGTTCTGGTTCACCTCGGCGCTGTCATTCCCGGCGCTCGGAGCATCGTTGCCCGGGGTGACGGTGACGGCGACGTTCGCGTTGGTGCTCGCGGTGCCGTCGGACGCGGCGTAGGTGAACGAGTCCAGCCCGTTGTAGTTGGTGAACGGGGTGTAGGTGAAGTCGCCGGTGGACGTGAACGACAGGGAACCGTTGGTGGGTCCGACGATCAGCGCTGCACTGAGGGGGTTGCCGTCCGGATCAGAGTCGTTGCCAAGGACGTTGCCCGATACCGCGGTGTCTTCGGGGGTTGTGACGGTGTCGGCGGTCGGGGTGGGCGCGGCATTCGACAAGTAGAAGAGCGAGTCGAAGTTCGTGTTGTTCCCGAAGTCGTTGCTGCCCTCGAGGGCGACGGTTCCCCCCGAAACGGTGGTGAGGGTCACGGTGTCGAAGTTGAATCCGGGTTGAACCGTCCACTGGCAGTTGTCGTTCTGACCGCTGTTCGGTCCCGAGCTGTTGGGCGCTGCGCACGCGTCGGTGGTATCACCGGGACTCGAACTGGCGAAGTACGGCGCCGAGGTGTCGTAGCCCGCTTCGCTCGATTCGGCGGAGCTGATACTCGTGCCGGTCTGGAGTTGGTAGACGGCGCTCGTTGTGCTGTTCGACAGGGTCAGTTTCGCGATGGCGTTGCCCGTCAGCTCGAGGTCGAGGCGGACACCGCTGAAGCTGCGAGTGGCGATCCCGGTTCCCGGCTTCAGGCGCAGGCTCTCGGTGCCGTCGACCTGGGCACACGGGGTGCCGTTGCCGCTGCTGGACGATCCCTTGACTCCCAACGAGTCGGGTCCGAGACCGGGCGCCGACTGGCTCCCGGTCGAGGTGAGCCGCATCACCGGTTCGGCCGAGTTGACCTTGCAGGAGTTGGAAGCAGTGGTGAGGTTCTGGGTGGTGCTGCCGTACTGGAAGAAGCGCCCGTCGCTGCCGAGGTGGAGCCGCACCACACTGGGGGCGGCGCTTCCCGCGGTGGCCACTGCGACGCCGGCCGCGCCAGCGACCACCACCATCGTGATCGCGAGTCGAAGACTGCGGTTTCGAAACATGTTCTGCCTCCCATGGCCCGGTCGCGAGCGGAACCTAGGGCCTGGGAGCAGAATCGGTCAAATACGACCAGACGCGACGAAGCCGCCGGGAGAACCGGCGGCTTCGACGAGAGTTACGGGGTTTCAGATGACGCGGACGTTCTGCGCTTCCTCACCCTTGCGACCGGGAGCAGTGTCGAACTCGACGCGCTGGCCATCTTCGAGGGTCTTGTACCCATCGGCCTGGATCGCCGAGAAGTGAACGAACACATCCTCACCCGAGTCACGCGAGATGAAGCCAAAACCCTTTTCGGCGTTGAAGAACTTTACGGTGCCTTGCTGCACAGATTTCTCGTTTCTTTGTTCGCGATCGACCAAGGGATTTTGATCGACTCGCGACGAACACCCTAGGGCGTGAACGAGCCCCGGCCGGCATGGGAGGCGAAAAAGGTTGGCACCGAGTGCGATCAGGCGTTGATCTCGCCGCCGCGCCCGTGTTTCCAGTAACCGCGGATCGTGCAGTTCGAACGAGGAATCCCGACCTCGTCGAAACAGAACCGACGGATCCGCTGCATCGCCGAGGCTTCGCCGGCCGCCCAGACCCGACTCTGGACGGCGGGTGGGGCGGACCGCAGCGCGCGCACGAGCATCTCGCCGGGGGACGCGTCGGCGGGGAGATCGAGCCAGGTGGCGACGGCGGTCGAGCGCGTCGTGATCGTCATCCGCGCGTCGGGGTGCGCAATCTCGATGAAAATCGATGCGTGAGCGTGCGCCGGCAGTGCGGGTATGACTTGCATGATCGCGGGGATGGCGGACTCGTCCCCGGCGATCACGAAACTCGTTGCCGTGTGGTCCGCCGTGTAACCGCGTCCCGGTCCCGAGATCGCGCCCGGCGCGCCCGGCCGCACGGTGGCCGCCCACTCCGACGCGATGCCGTGGCCGTGGATCACGACGTCGAGATCCAGTTCGAGCCGCTCGGGATCGAACGCACGGGGGGTGAAGGTCCGGATGACGGGCTTGGTGTCGTCGGGGAGGAGGAACTCGTTTCCGCGCCAGGTGGGAATGACGAGCTCGGACGTGCCGGGTGCCGGTAGCAACAGCCGCACACTGGCAGCCGGCTCATCGGCCGTGAATCCCGCGAGCGCGGCGCCGCGGAGCGTCACGCGCCGGAGACGGGGCGTGACCGGCTCGACCCGTTCCACCTCGACCGCTCGGAACTTCGGTGGTGCGCGGCGGACGCGCAGAACGGCGGGAGTCACGCGTTCGGGTTTGCCTCGGCGAGCGCCTCGAACTGGGCTCGGACCGTGGCGGCGTCGGGTCGGTAGAACAGCCGGGTGGTGCCGTCGGGTCTGATGAACACCCATGCGGGTTGGCCGCGCACGCCGAACTTCTTCCAGACCGTGAGATCGAAGTCCGCGCCGTTGGGGAAGTCCAGCGCGTACTTCTTCACGTAGTCGAGCATCGGTCCCTGATCATCACGACCGGCGATGCCGACGACTGCGAGCCGATCTCGGTACTGGCGCGCCAACTGCGCGACACCGGGTGCCTCCCGGTTACAGACCGTTCACCAAGGTGCCCAGAACCACAGGGCCAGGGACTTGCCGGCGTAATCGGCGCCGCGGACCGACGGCCCGGTGACGCCGGGGAGGGTGAAGTCGAGCGCCGCCGGGACCGCCGGTGCCTCGGGAGCCGAGGTGGGTGCCGAGGTGGGGCCGGAAGCGGGTGCGGAGGACGAGGTCGACGTCCGGGCCGGCTCGCTCTGATCGGTGCCGGCGCTCGACCCGCATGCGGCCACCACGAGCGAGGCGGCGACGAGGGTCACGAGACTGCGCATGACGCGAAGTGTAGAGACGATCACCGCGAGCGGGCGCGGTATCGCGCGTACGACGACGCGGCTGAGGCCAGGTTGTTGTTCATCACCGGCATCGTGCTGATGCTCCTCTGTGTACTTGCGTGTACGGCACCGGTCATCGGAGGACTGTTGGCCGGGTCCTTCCTGGATCAAGTGGTGTGACCTCTTCGTGTTCGCGGATCCGTCTCGACGGCTGGGATGGACGTCACGCCGAGCGTGACGCGAATCCCACACGCGGTTCGGAAGGGGGGACATTGCCGCGCGCCTGGGGGTAGCTGAAGCCAGTCCTCTGCGCAAAAGGCTCGCCACGGCTGCAGCCTCGTCCGTGCTGGCGTGTCGATGCTCGTATTCCGAGATTCCTGTTGGCTAGGACACGTGTATAGCTAACAGGAATTCCCGAAAACGGGTGCGCCGTTGTGACGCGACCGCGGACGCGTCACAACGATCCGCACTCGCCGGCTCGACGTCCGGGGAAGCAGTCCGGGCCCACCGATTCTCGGGTGTGGGTACCGCGGCCCGGGTGTTCGGTGGACCGGTCTCGGCGATTGGGATGGACGTCACGCCGAGCGTGACACGGATCCCACTCACTCCGTGATGCATCGCAGTGCGCCCGCGAAGCGCGCTCCGAGGTCCACGCGGCGATCTGAACACGCTCGAGAACCTCAAGCGCGTGCTCGAAGCCACACCACGGCAGGGCTGACGACCGGCTTCGAGGCGCCGAGGTCCGTCAACGCTCGACACCAGTTGCGGTCCGCAGCATCGTCACGATCCTGGCGAGATCGAGACGCGTCGCCGCCACGCGCATGACGAGTTCGTAGACGTCGTCGTTCCGGATCGCGGTGGCTCGAACGCCGTTGAGTTCGAGGAACACTGCGGTGGCCAACCATCCCAGTCGCTTGTTGCCGTCGACGAGGGCGTGATTGTTGACGATCGAGTCGAGCAGCGCGGCGGCCTTCGTCCAGAGGTCGGGATAGGCGTCGGTGCCGAACGCGGTGGCCTGCGGTCGGGCGGTCGCCGAGCCGAGCAGACCGAGGTCGCGAATCGGAGGTGGATCGCCGAGCAGGAGCCCGGCCAACTCGACGACGTCGTCGAGTTCGAGGTACTCGATCGGGCGGGTCACTGCCCCAGTCGGTCGAGCGCATCGGCGTGCGCACGCGTGACGCGACGGGCGGCGGCGGACACGCGGTCGCGGTGCCGGCCAGCGGCGACGTACGCGCGCACCGCTTGGCGAGCCGCGTCCTGGAGCGAGATGCCTTCGGCGTCGGCGCGCTCGCGCAGGGCGGATTGCTCGTCGTCGGTCAAGCGCAACGTCATCGCCATCCGGCTATCGTATCAGTCTGGTATCAGTCTGATACCAACTGCTCGAACAGCGCGAGGTGATCGGGGCGGTGGCGGAGGAACTCGGGATGCCACTGGATTCCGAGGACGTTGGCGGCGCCGTCGATCTCGATCGCCTCTACGTGCCCGTGCTCGTTCGTGGCGACCGCGCGCACCCCGGCGCCGAGCGCGTCGATGACCTGGTGGTGGAGCGTGTTCACGCCGAGCGTCCCGGTGCCGACGATCCGAGCGAGGCGCGAGGCCGGGTCGATCGTGACGGTGTGCGCGTCGAGGTTGTACTGGTCCAGGCGCATGTGATCCTCCACGTGCTGGTGCAGCGTGCCGCCGAGCGCGACGTTCATGACCTGGATGCCGCGACATACCGCCAGCGTCGGCGTGTTGCGGCGGACGACGGCGCGCGCGACCGCAATGTCGGCCGCATCCCGTACCGGATCGATCGGTCCGAGCTGGGGATGCGGATCCTGGCCGTATCCCGCCGGGTCGAGATCACGGCCGCCGGTGATCACCACCGCGTCGACCGCGTCCAGGAGCGCGTCGACTTCGTTCGGATCAACGACGGGCACGATCATCGGCACTCCGCCCGCGCGCTGTACCGCCTTGACGTACGCCGTCGCCGCCATGAAGTGATCCACGGCGACTCCCTCGTCACCGTCCACCGCGTCGAGGTGCGCGACGATCCCCACGACCCTCAGTCCTCTTGGCCCTGCGGGCGTCACGATGGCGTCGCTCGCTGGCCGGGCAAACTTCGAACCGCTCCCTGCTCCGCTCGCTTCGCTGCCGGACGGGCCACGCTCCGCTGGCTCATCGGCTGTGGTCACCTTCCGGTTTCGCTTCGCTCTTGTTCCCCATCATCGACCCGGTGCCGGTCATGGGGCGCTCACGCGAGCTCGAAGTAGCGGTCGAGTTCCCAGGTGGTCACGGAATCGGCCATCGGGTCGCCGCCGGTGGTGTGGAACATGAGCCACTCCCAGCGGCGGGTGTTGATCCAGTAGCGGACGAACGCGGGGCCGAGCACCGACGCGAGGCCGGCGTCGGTCTCGAGCGCGTCCGCGGCCGCGGTGATCGAGCCGGGCAGATGGGGCCAGCCCTCGGGCGGAAGGCCCCACCCGGTGACGGCGATCGGGGGTGGAAGCTCGGCGGCGGCCTCGAGTCCGGCGATCCCGGCGGCCAGGGTGGACGCGAGGACCAGATACGGGTTGGCGTCACCACCGGCGATCCGGTTCTCGATGCGGGCCGCCTTCGGTTCGATCGAGAGCACGCGCAGCGCGGCCGACTTGTTGTCCTCACCCCATGATGCAACCGTCGGCGCCGCTGCGAACCCGACCATGCGCCGGTACGAGTTGATGGTGGGACAGAGGAAGGACGTGGTGGCCGCGGCGCTCGCCATCAGACCGCCGAGCCACCGGCTCGTGGTGGCGCTCATCGCTCCGTCGGGCGCGTAGAAGACCGGCTCGCCCTCGCAAGTGAGCGAGTGATGAACGTGCAGTCCGTTGCCGTACTCGGCCGACGGTTTGGCCATGAACGTGACTGCGTGTCCCTGCTCCATGGCGACTTCACGCATCACTTGTTTCGCGCGGACGACGTAGTCGCAGGCGGTCACGGGATCCGCGGGGTCGAGATTGATCTCGAACTGGGCCGGTGCGGCTTCGTCGTGCCAGCCCTCGACCGGGATACCGAGCGCCTCCAGGCGGGCGAGGACAACGTCGAGGTACACCAGCTGTTGGCGGGAGTTGTGCTGGAGGTAGCCGATCGGAACGTCGGTCGACATCGGTATGAGCCCTTGGAAGTGGCGGCGGCGCGCGGCGGGCAGCGGGTCGGTGAAGAGCATGGCTTCGATCTCGAAGGCGGCCTTGGCCGCGAATCCGTGCTCGGCCAGCTTCGCGAGCACGCGCTTCAGGACGCCGCGCGGACAGCTCGGGATCGCGTCACCCGCGGCGTCGACGAAATCGCAGATCACGTTCGCGGTCCGTGGACGATCGGGCGCCACGACGAGCGTCGCGAGATCGGGCTGCTGGTAGATGTCGCCGAGCGCGTCGGCGCGCCAATCGTCCCACCACGCGAGGTAGGGGGTGCCGCCGAGGTCGTATCCGAGGACGAGTTCGGTGATCGCATTCCCACGGGGCAGACACTTGGTGAACTTCGGCCGACCGATGTGCTTGCCGATGACGAGGCCGTCGAGCGAGATGCCCTCAGTCTTCACCCACCGGATGTCGTGGGCTTCGAGCCATCCGGGTACCGCGCCGCGCTCCATGTCAGCGGCCCATCATGAACGCGAGTGATCGTCCCGTGAGCTGCGCGGTGTGGGCGAGCGACCCGACTCCGAAGAGGTGGCCGGCCAGGAGTTCTTTGCCGAACACGGTTCCGCCGGTGAACAACGCGCGGAGGCGATGGGCCGTGCCGTGGATCTCGTACTCGGCCGGTGTGGTGCCGAAGCTGCGTTCGGTCCGTTCGTCGAGACAGACGATCCGCAGGCCCGCCGGCGACCCGGGATGGGGGGCGATCGCGGCCCAGAACCGTGCCGCCTCTTCCGGCCACGCACCGACCGGCGGCTCCAAGACTTTCGCCGCGGTGAGGGCGAGTCGCAGATGGGTCGCAGCTCCGCTCACTTTGGGTTTCGGGGCATCTTCCTCGCTCATGCGGTTGACGTCGGTGGCGATCGTCACGTGCGTGTCGGGGGCAACACCTCGTTCCACCAGAACGCGTCCGCGTTGGAACCGGATGGTCGCCGCCTGGGGATCGACGGTCGACGTGAGCGCGACGTTGCCCTTCGCCTTGGCCATCATCGCGGCCAGCCTCGGGGTCTCCTCGGCCCGCCGGAGCGTGGTGGCCACGATCAGGACGATCGGCGTGGGGTCGGCTTCGGTCTCCACGATCGACGGGCCGGCCGCGGCGGGCACCGGCACGATCTCGGAATCCATGCCTGTACCTACCACGCGCTCGAGCGGGTCGGCACGTGCCCTTCAGTTGGGCGACGTGGCGGGTTCGAGTCGGTGGACGCCGCGGGGCACGAACGAGAGGCCGTCGGATTCACCCAGGAGATCGGCGGCGAGAGCCACGACGGCCATGAACATCTCGGTGCCCCGCAGACCGGGTTGATCTCGCCCGATCTGCCACGGAAATCCTTCCCCGTCGACCCAATTGGCGCAGACGCCCTCGAGCGCCGCGGCGATCGCAGTTCGGATCTCGGCCCGGCGGTAGTCGGTCTGGCGCCCCAGCAGCCAGACCGGGTGCACGACGTCCAACAGGTTGCACGCGTTGCGCGCCTCGGTGGCAAACCAGGCGTAGTCCCGTGCGTGGGCGAGCACGGTGTCGATCGCGGCTTCGGGACGGGGGACGTCCACCCCGAACTGCCCGTATGTGCCTCTCGTCAGGCGGTAGAACCCGTTGACCGCCATGAGCCAGCGGTAGTCGTACTCGCCGACGGGTTCGAGGTACTCGCCCCACATGCCGCTGCGCCGGTCCTGGTGGGTCAGCAGCCAGGCCCAGAGAGTGGACGCGGTGTTGCTCGAGCCGTGATGCGCGCGATTCAGATACAGGCCGGTGCCGAAGCCGTCGATCCACGAACCACTCGGCCACGCGAAGTAGTCGAAGTTCAGACCGTCGAGCAGGGCTTCGAGTTCACCGGCGGAACACTCCTCGATGATGTGGACGGGATGCGCCGGTCCCGCGCCGAGGACTTCGAGCGCATACCCGCACGACAGGAGCCCGTACATGTCCCACTCGTCGTGCGACGGCGTGAGGGTCATCGGGTGGTCCGGCAGCCGCGGATCGCGAAAGAGTCCGGAGCGTGGGTCTTGGGTCGCTTGGATGCGCTCGACGAGTTCGGCGCGATCGGCGTGGGGTGGCAACGCGCCGAACATGCCCGCGATCTCGACGGCGTCGTTGAGCGGACGCGGGTCGAGCAGATCGGCGCCGGGGAACTCGACGAACTCGACGCGATCCGACTGAAGGACGCGGCATCGTTCGAGGACGGCCGGCCATTGGTCGGCGACGGTGGCGTCGAACGCGGCGAGGGCGGTACGCCCGACTTTCGTGGGTCGGCGGTCACGCCGATCCCGGATCTTCCGAGCCGGAACTCCGGCCATCACGCTGAAGGGTTCGACGTCGCGAGTCACCACCGCACCTGCGGCGATCACACTGTGCGCGCCGACGGTGACGCCGTCGACGATCACCGCGTTCGCACCGATCCACACGTCGTCTTCCACGACCACACCGACCGACGTGATTCCTTGGTCCATGATCGGGATGTCGGGGTCGTCGAAGCGGTGGTTCTCGCCGACCAGGACCACGTAGGCCGCGATGCGGACCCGGGACCCGATGGTCACCCTGCCGATCGTGACGACGCCCGGATTGAGGCCGGTGAGTTCGCCGATCGTCAACTCGCCGCGGATCTTGCAACCACTCGCGATCGTGCTGCGTGCGCCGAGCGTGAAGGTGTCGGCGATCACGTTGGCGCCGAGCGCAACGAAACTGTTCGGATCCACGTGATATCCGGCGCGTGCGGTCAGCTCGGCGTGCGCGGCGATGCGCTCGGGCGAGGGGTCCCGGGCGTACTCCAACCACCAGGGTTCGTCCTCGATGCGTTGGGCCGGGAGTTCGGTCCACCGATCCGGTGCTGACCCGCTCTCGGCGTGGTCGTCACGCGTCATCAGCGGATCCTCGCGCCAACTTCTTCACCCGGGTGAGCTCCACCCGATCGTCGTGCTCCTTGTAGAAGGGGTCCAGCGGGAAACAGCCCGACACCAGACCGTGTCTCGGCGCGGTGGTGCAATCCGAGAAGGTCCGGCAGATCTGCGCGCGGTGGAGTTCTCGGCCGGACAGGACATCGGCCGGGAGTTCGGGATAGGAGAGCACCATCCGCCCGAGCCCCACCATCGTCGCATCGCCGCGTTCGATCGCCGCCTGGGCCACATTCGGGAGCCAGTCCTGGAGGTAGGAGTAGCCGGACCCGACCACTGTGAGATCCGGGTGGCGCCGGGTGATCTCGGCGGTCACCGCGAGTTGGCGGGCCACGCCGACAAGCGGATCCTCGGGCGGTCGGTAACCGTCCGACGGCGGGAAGTACGCCGGCCGTTGCACGTGAGGGTTGTAGTACGGACTGCCGGCCGTGATGCTGACGAGTCCGATGCCCAGGTTGCGAACGAGCTCGAGGAAGGCGTGCGTCTCGGTGAGGTCGATGCCGAGACCGGTTCCGTCGCCGCCGAACGCGTACGGGTAGCGGTTCTCGGTGGTCGGTTCGGGTACGCCGATTCCGTCGACCCCGGGCGAGAACGGCATGAGATCGAAGGCGGAGAGCCGGACCGCGATCGCCAGGTGCGGCGCGCGCACTCGGATCCCGTCGACGACGGTGCGTAAGAACTGGGTGCGGGCGTGGAGGTCACCTCCGTACCGGCCGGGACGATCGTGGGCGGAGAGCAACTCGTGCAACAGGTAGCCGTGACAGTGCTTGATGTCGACGAAGTCGAAGCCGGCATCCTGGGCGAGAACTGCGGCATCGACGTAGTCCTGCGTGAGGTCGTCGAGCTCGGCGTCCGAGAGCAGCTGAGATTCGGTGGCGGCGACGCGCGGGTCGAGCAACGGATGGGAGTACGCAATGCGCGGTCGGGGTTCGCCATTCGGCCGGGACCAGCGCCCGGAATGGGTGAGCTGGAGACCGGCAACCTGGTGGGGTGCGAGGAGCGCGCGCAGCGCCGCAAACTCGTGCACGGTGGTGGCGTCGAGCAGGAGTTGGCGTGGATTCGCGCGCCCGTCGGCGCGCACTGCGGTGGCCTCACACCAGGCGAGACCGGCCCCGCTCGCACCGATGCGTTGCCAGCGGCGGCGGACCAGATCCGTCGGCCGGCCTTCGGTGGTGCCGTCCCACCCTTCCATCGGCAGGATCGCGAACCGGTTCGGCGCGGTGAGGGTGCCGACGTGTCCGTCGCGAATCGTCACCGGGTCGGCGAGCGGCCCGGGGGCGCGGGCGTGATCGGACACGGCGATGTCCAACCCGAGGTCGGCGACGTGCGCGCGGAACTCGGCGGCGGTGCGGAGTCGCTTGACCTGGGTGTACCTCATGTGAACTCGTGCAACCGGCCGAGGATGGCGGCCAACACGGCGCGGTCGGACTCGGGTCGGCGGGCCACGCCGGGGGGAGTGCCGTCGGTCCCAGCCCAGCCGCGGAGTTCGAAGAACATCGCCGCGTCATGCCGGTACGCCGGCACCGGATCGCGAAAGGCGAACGCACCGAGGTATTGGAGGAGATCGTTGAGTTCGTAGAAGCGCGGATCCCCGAGTTGCCACATCCGATCGCGCATGGCGAACGCCTCGGGCGCAAAGGTCGAGAGGCCGAGGAGATAGTCGGAGCCGTACATGACCATGTCGATCGCGAGATCGTTGCCGGTGAAGACCGTGAACTCGGGTCGCAACTCGTCGCGGATCTGCAACCGGTCCCATTCGAGTTGTCGGCTGAGCGAGCTGTGCTTCGCGCCCAGGCACTGTGGAATCTGGACGAGTTCACGGTACGCGTCGAGCGAGACGATCCGACCGTACGGCACGAACATCGGGCCGAGCTCGAACCCGATGAACCGATCGAGATGGGTGGCCAGGGCTCGGTGGGCTTCGACCCAGCCGTCGTCGCTGAGTTCGTTGAGTCCGTGCGACGGAAAGATGACCGGGGTGCCGCCGCGGGTGGCGATTGCATCGGCGGCGCGGCGGTACGCGTCGAGATCGAAGGTTTCTCCGCCTGCATCGGCCACGTACGCGCCGGCGACGAACGCCCCGCCGGTGACAGCGGCGGCGAGGTCGAGTACGCGGTCCTGGTCTCGGGTTGCGAGCAGCTGGACGTAACCGGTGTCCATGTTGACGGCGGGCGTGAGCCCGGCGGCGTGGGTGCGCTCGATGTGGGCCTCGACCCCCGGCCAGTCGATGGTGTCCTCCGCGGTGAACGGTACGAGCACGGCCGACACCCCGGTGACTGTTCGCCGCGGCCGCACACGCGTGCTGATGTCGAGATCGGCGCCGTCGGTCACGCGCCGATCCTCGCGCACGCTGGCTCCGCCTCCTTCCCGATCTTCGTGCACTTTGGGGACCCTCGCCTCCGAAAAGTGCACGAAAGTCGAGGATCCGGGCGAGGATCAGAGCGCAGCGCACGAAAGTCGAGGATCCGGGCGAGGACAGCCCTGCTGCGGCGGCGACTACACCGGGGCTTCGACGTCCAGACGGGGGGTGTGGGCGGGGGGCTGATGGTCCCAGAGGTCGGCGACGAGATCGGATTGGAGTGCGGCGACGGCCGGGTCGTTCCAGCGGTTGTGGTGCTGGAACGGGTCGGTGCCGAGCTCGTACAACTCGCCTTCGGTGCCGTCGTGGACGAACCCCGGCCGGTAGGCGGTGCAGACCCATCCGTCGCGGGTGATGGTGCGGAGGTGGACCGCCACCCCCCAGAGCTCGCTGTCCCACTCGGTGAGCACCCGTTCCTTGCCCCGGGCCGCGGCGTCAGCGTCGTCGACGGGCAGCGTCGTCGCCTGCAAGTAGTCGGGCGCGTCCACGCCGGCGATCGCGCAGAACGTGGGCGCGAGTTCCACCAACCCGACCGGCGTCGTGACCACCGCGGCCGGCACGTTCGCGGCCGGCGCGGGACGCCAGATCAGCGGGAGTCGCATCAACGAGTCGGTGTGGTACGGGCCCTTGAACAGAAGCCCGAAGTCGCCCTGGAGCTCGCCGTGATCCGTGGTGAACACGATGTCGACGTCGTCGGTCCAGCCGCGTGCGTCGATCGCAGCCAGCACGCGGCCGAGAGCTTCGTCGATGAGTTCGCATTCGACTGCGTTGCGCGCGTTGACCTCGCGCACCTGGTCCGCAGTCATCGCGGCCGGCACCCAGTGCTTCGGTGCTTCGTAGTTCGAGACGAGCTCGCCGTCGTACCACATGCGCCAGTGGCGCGGTTTGTCGTCGAGAATCCGCTCGCGCTCGGCTGCGGTGGTTGGGTAACCCGCGGGGAGTGGCGTGTCGTGCCAGTCGATGCGGTGCATCTCGGACTCGGGTGGATCCCACGGGTGGTGCGGATCTGGGAAGCTCATCCAGCAGAACCAGTCGTCCGCGGTGTCGAGGCCGTCGAGCCACGCGATCGTGCGATCGGCCACCCAGTCGGTGTGATACCAGTCGCGCGGAATCGGGTTGGCTTTCACTTGGGGCGCGTCGGTGTCTCCGCCGCCGAGCGCGCTCACGTTCCAGCCGGCGTCGATCGCGGCGTAGAACATCCCGACCGCTTCGGGATGGTGGGTGCCGAGCCACTGTGCGTAGTGCAACATTCCGGCTGCGCCGTGCGTGGCGAACTCGAGGTGGTCGAAGCCGCGGTGGGGGCCGACGGTGCCGTCCGCCCACGGCCGTGGCGCGGTCTCCTCGCCGGACCGGGCGAGCAGGTTCTCGGTGAAGCGGCCGAACGCGTCCATGAAAGGTTCGAAGTGCGCCTTGCCGATGAGGGCGGTTCGATATCCGGCGCGGTGCAGATCGGCCGCCACCGACGGCGCGTCCACCGGCAGCGGGACACCGTTCATCCACACGCCGTGGGTACTCGGGTACTGACCCGTGAGCATCGTGGACCGGCTCGGCATGCACACCACGGACTGCGGGATCGCTCGTTCGTAGCGGATGCCACTGGCGGCGAGGGCGTCGACGACGGGAGTGCGCGCCAGCGTTCCACCGTTGCACCCCAGCGTGTCGTACCGCTGCTGGTCGGTCGTGACGAACAAGATCTTCCGGCCCATTGCCCACTTTCCTTCCGCTCATGGCGCCTGCGGCGCCGTGCCGCTCGGGCCACGCCTCGCCGCGTCGTCCGAGCGTGTTCTGGGGTTCAGCGGCGAGTCTCTTGTTCTCGGACTTGTACTTGTACTTGTTCGAGCTGTCGTTTGAGTTCTTTCAGTGCGTTGCCGGTGGCACCGCCGATCATCAACGCCAACGCGGCCGGTTCGCAGTCGGTGGAGTAGGCCACGAGGCTGGTGCCGTCACCGACGTCGAACACGTCGATGGTGCCGAGGTGATCCTGAATGAATCCGGGCGCCAACCGGTATTGGAACCGACGTTGGATCGCGTCGTTGGTGACGATCTCCTCGGCCATCGGGAGTCCGGACACGGTGGTGATCGTCCGCGTGGTGCCGTCGACCTCGGCGCTCACCATCCCGGGAAACCAATCGGCGATCGTGGCCGGGTCGCCGATGACCGCGTAGACGTCGTCGGGCGATCGATGGATGATGGCCTGGCGCCGTACCGATGCCATGCGGCTACTGCCGGCTCATGGTGGCGCGCTCGATCGACGCGGCGTTGGCGGCTTCGTCGGCCGGGCGTTCGGACACGAGTTGGATGTCCACGCGGTCGAGTCGACCTTCGAACGGGAATGCGTCGGTATAGCGCTCGCTCACGGGTGAGCCGTGGTCGAAGCCGACGCTGGGGCCGAGGCTCGAGATGATGCGCATCGCGAACGGGATCTCGACGGTGCCACATTCCTCACCGTCGATCACCAGCGTCGCCCGGCCCGCCTCGCGGCCGACGCGACGGAAGCGAACGCCGATGACCGACGCGCCCTCGGGCACCGCCCGCTCCGACTCGACGATGGTGTGACTTCCGAAGCAGTTGTAATCGAACACGAGTCGATCCTTCTGGACGAACAGACTCGCGCCCGAGTTGCCGTTACCGGTCGCGTACAGGACGCCGCCCTCGCCCTTCCTCCGTTCGACGGCGGCATCGAGATCCCAGTTCCGACCGCCGATCCCGGCACCGACCTGCGCGGGCATCGGGGCCAGGGGTGGCCGGTAGGTGTAGTGCCGGCTCTCGGGATGGGGCGACCGGTCCCGGAAGCGCGCACCGAAGAGCTCGACCGTCCGATCGTCGAGCGGCAACACGCCGTGCGCCTCGGCCTCGGTCCACCAGAGCTCGACGAGTTCGGCGAGCTGGTCGGGCATCGTCGCGGCAAGGTCGTTGCACTCCGACCGATCCTGCGCGAGGTGGTAGAGCTCCCACTGATCGTCGTCGAACGGCGTGCCCGACTGATGGCGGGTGACGGCCTTCCATCCGTCGGAGTAGATGGCGCGATGGCCCATCATCTCGAAGTACTGCACCCCTTTGGCGGCGGGCGCGTCCGGTGCGGCGAAGGTGGAGAGCATCGATGTTCCGGTGATCGGCATCTGGTCGTGGCCGCGATAGGTGGTGGGCGCCTCGATCCCGAGCGCCTCGTAGATCGTGGGCACGATGTCGTTCACGTGATGGAACTGATCGCGCAGGTTCGTGGCCCCACCCACGCCCGATGAACCGCTGGGAATGCGATCGGGCCAATGCATCACGAGCGGGACGTGCACCCCGCCTTCGTGGGTGTTCTGCTTGTACCACTTGAACGGCGTGTTCCCCGCTTGGGACCAACCCCAGGGGTAGTTCGTGTGACTGTTCGGACCGCCGATGTCGTCGATGCGATCGATGGCTTCGTCGGGGGTCTCGAGAATGAAGTTGAAGAACTTCCACTCGTGCAATACGCCGAACGGGCCGCCTTCTTGTGACGCGCCGTTGTCGGACAGCAGCACGATCATTGTGTTGTCGAGTTCGTCGAGATGGGTGAGGGCATCGACGAGCCGGCCGATCTGCGCGTCGGTGTGGTCCAGGAATCCAGCGAACGCTTCTTGCAGGCGCGCCGCGAGCTTGCGGTGATTCTCGGGCATGTCGTCCCACGCGTCGACGCCGGGATTGCGCGGCGCGAGCTGCGTGTCGGCGGGGAGCAGACCGCGCTCGATCTGGTTGGCGTGCCACTCGGCGCGAGTCACGTCCCAACCGGCGTCGAACGCGCCGCGGTACTTCTCGAGGTATTCGGCGGGCGCTTGGTGGGGCGCGTGAGTGGCGCCGAACGCGAGGTAGAGGAAGAACGGCCGATCGGGCCGGATCGACTTCGTGTCGTGCACGAACTCGATCGCGTGGTCGACGAGATCCTCGCTCAGGTGATACCCGTCGGCCGCGGACTTCGGTGGATCGACATGGTGGTTGTCGTAGACGAGTTCGGGATGGAACTGGTCGGTCTCGCCGTCGAGGAAACCGTAGAACCGGTCGAAACCTCGCCGGCACGGCCACTGGTCGTGCGGGCCGGCGGCGGACGCGTTCTCCATCTGGCTGAGGTGCCACTTGCCGACGGCGAAGGTGGTGTAGCCCTCGTCCCGCAGCACTTCCGCCGCGGTGGTGGCGTGGTTCGAGATGTGACCGCGCATGTTGGGGAAACCGGTGTTGAAGTTGCTCACCGAACGCATCCCGACTTCGTGGTGATTGCGGCCGGTCAGGAGCGCGGCCCGGGTGGGTGAGCACAACGGGGTGACGTGGAAGTTCGTGTACTGGAGTCCGTTGGCCGCGAGCCGGTCGATGTTCGGGGTCTCGATGGTCGAGCCGTAACACCCGAAATGGGAGAAGCCGAGGTCGTCCAACAGGATGACGACGACGTTGGGCGCCGTCTCGCCCGGGTGCGGAGCGTCGGGCCACCAGGGTGTCGATTCCGCCAGCGTCCGGCCGATGGTGCCCTGGAAGTTCTCGGAGTCGGTCATGCGGTGCCCCCCGTGCCTCGGATCTGCGCACCCTATGTATTGACACTCCAACTGTCAAAAGTTCGATGTGCAATGTTTGGCGACCATGACTGGTACTCAGAGTCCACCCACGCCCGGGCCGCAGCGCGGCGGAGACGAGCAGCTCGGGAGGGAACCCGCGAGTTTTCCGACTCCCGTGGACGGCGACCGGACGAGCAGAAATCTGGGTCACGCGGAACACATTCGGGGGGCAGATCAGCGGGGGTTGGCGGGGGAGATGCCACGCCCGGTGAAGGTCACGATGCTCGGCGCGGGGAGCATGTTTACGCCCGAGTTGGCGAAGGATCTGTTCCTCATCCCGGGCAACGTCGGCGGCACCGTGGCGCTCGTGGATATCGACGAGGGTCGGCTCTCCACCATGGCGAAGTTGGTGGAACTTCTGGCCGAAGAGTTGGGGGTGGCCGACCGTTGGACGGTGGTGGCCACCGTCGACCGGCTCGCCGTACTGGCCGGGACGGATTACCTCGTCAACTGCATCGAGGTGTCCGGGGTGGACTGCGTGGGGTTCGACTCCGACATTCCCGCGTCGTACGGCGTGGACCAGTGCATCGGCGACACCATCGGCCCGGGTGGTGTGTTCAAGGCGCTGCGCACCATCCCCGTGTGGCTCGAGGTGTTGGCCGATGTCGAACGGCTCTGCCCCCGCGCGTTGGTTCTGAACTACACGAACCCGATGAGCATGATGTGTCTCGCGGCCGCTCGGACGTCGCCGGTGACGGTGCTCGGCCTGTGTCATTCCGTGCAGGCGACGAGCCGGGTGCTGGCCGCGCGCGCCGGGATTCGGTGGTCTCAGCTCACGTGGGAATGCGCGGGGATCAACCATCTGAGCTGGTTCACGCGGTTGGAACACGACGGAGTGGATCTCTACCCGCAGTTGATGGCGCGGGCCCGGCGTGACCTGGCGGGCGACCCCACGGAAGAGTGGGACGCGGGCGATCTGGTGCGCAAGGACATGATGATCCATTTCGGGGCGTTCATCACCGAGAGCAGTGGCCACCTGTCCGAGTATCTGCCGTACTACCGGACCCGATCCGAGATCCAGCAGCGGTACTGCGGCGCGGAGTACGACGGTGAGTCGTTCTTCTACGCCACCAACTGGCCGCAATGGCGGGTCAACGCAGACGCGGCGCGAGACCGGATGCTCGCCGGTGAAGAACCGGTGATCGCGAAACGTTCGTGGGAGTACGCGACCTGGATCATCGAGGCGCGCGAGAAGAATGTCCCGTACAGCATCAACGCGAATGTCCCCAATCGCGGCGGGTTGATCGACAACCTCGCGCACGACGGCATCGTGGAGGTCGCCACCATGATCGACCGCACCGGCGCGCGACCCACCCGGTACGGAGCGCTGCCGGTGCAGATGGCCGCGATCTGCGCATCGAACATGCCCACCTACGACCTGGCCGCGCGCGCAGCCGTGGAGCGGTCGAAGGACGCCGCGATCCTCGCGGTGACCTTGGACCCGTTGACGTCCGCCGTGTGCAGCCCGGCCGAGATCCGCGCCATGGTCCTCGAACTCTTCGACGCCGAAGCCGCGTACCTGGCCGGCTACTCCTGATGCCGGCCTCCGTGTCCGAATCGACTCCAACCCGTCGATCCCGGCCCCGTGTCCGCGCGCTCGCGGTCTCGGCCGTGACGGTGCTCGCCGACGCACCGGCCACGCCGATCCGTGACCAGGGCATTGATGGAGCTCCGCGTGCAGGACGTCGGGCGCCGTCCGGTGCCGCTCGGCCTCTACTCGCGAGACGGATGGAGTCACCCGGGGCCGCTCGTGTTCTACACGTTGGCGATTCCGTACCAGATCTTCGGGAGTTCCACCTCGGCGATGGTCGTCGGTGCGCCGTGACGCGGCGGTCCTGCGCCTCGCGGCGGTGGTCGCCGGCGTGATGATGCTCGGCGTCGTTTCGGTCGCCCGGACAATCGGTGTGATGTACGAGTACCGCCTCCTCTGGACCTGGGTCGTGGGCGCGCTGGCGATGGCGGTCGTCGGTTGGGTCGCGTGGAATGAGCTCCGGCGCCGCTGGCCGCAGAGTGATTCCTGGATCAGCGTCCTCGCCCTCGTTGCGGTCGCCGCGCTCGGCGTGGCCCAGGTCGTCGCGGTGAGCAACCAACCGACGTCGGACTGGGACTCTCGTCGCGGCGCGCGGTGGTGCGTCAGTTGATCCCCACGTTGGCGCGCGACGGCGCCGGTCAGGTTGTGCTGGGCGCAGACCACCGACGGCGAGTGGTACCTCCAGGGGCTGCTGCTCGACCTCCGAAAGCGTGGGTTCGACGCGCGCGTACGCGGTATTGGCGCCGGCCTGTATCCCGACCATCTCGTGGTCGACTCAGGGCCGGTACGTGAACGGCTCGTGGTGTTGGCGGCGTCCGATATCAACAAGCTGGGCTTCGCTCGCGCCCGGCGCGTGATCGCCTACGGCGGTCCGTTGCCCTTGCGTCGCCAGATCGAGATGCTGCGGGCGCGCGATGTGAAGGCGCAGCGGCTCCTCGACCGGTTCGCGGCCGGCGCGATCACCCGGCCGGAGCTCGAACGGCGGGCCGAGCGCTTGGCGATCACGACCCCCGCCGCGGTCGCGATCGTGCGGGCGTGACCGCACCGGATGCAGCTGAATGAACGGTGCTGCCGATCATGCGCCGGTCAGTACGACTTCGGCAGGCCGAGCGATTGCTGCGCGACGAAGTTCAGCACCATCTCGGCGCTGACCGGCGCGATCCGGAGCAGTCGCACCATCCCCCAGAGATCGGCGAGCCCGTACTCGGTCGCCAGTCCGTTGCCCCCGTGGGTCTGGATCGCGGCATCGAGCGCGTGCAGCCCGGCCTCGGCCGCCGCGTACTTGGCCATGTTCGCGGCCTCCGCCCCCGCCTCATGGGTCCTGCGCCCGGTGCTCTCGGGGCCGGTGCCGGTCATCTCTAGCCGGTCCCGGTGCGGCGTGCGGCGGTGTTCTGGTCGTGGAGCCAGGCCGCCTTGAGGGTCATGAGCCGGGCGAGTTCGAGTTCGATCTTTGCGGCCGCGAGCGGATGCGCGATGCCTTGGTGGCGGCCGATCGGCGTCCCCCATACCTCGCGTTCGTTCGCGTACGCCGCCGCCTTCTCGAGCGCGTAGCGGCCGATGCCCGTGCAGATTGCAGCACCCATGATGCGTTCGGGGTTCAAACCGACGAACACCTGGCGAAGCCCTTCACCCTCGGCGCCGAGCAGCCGATCGGCGGGTACCTCCACGTTGTCGAAGAACAGGGTGAACTGCTTCTCCGGACTCCTGATCTCCATCGGGATCAGGGTCCGCTCGAGCCCGGGCGAGTCGGTGTCGACGACGAAGAGCGACAACCGAGCCCGGCCCGAGCCGGGATTGGTGCCCGTGCGGGTGACGACCACCATCGCGTCGGCCTCGTCCACGCCGGAGATGTAGGTCTTCGAGCCGTTGAGCCGGTAGACGTCTCCGTCCCGAGTGGCGGTGGTGGCGATGTTGTGGCTGTTCGAACCCGCGTCCGGTTCGGTGATCGCGAACACCATCTTCTTGCCGGCCGCCATCGGTCGTAGCCACGCGTCTTTCTGTTCGCCGGTCCCGAAGGTGGCGATGAGTTCGCCACAGATGGCCGGCGAAACGAGGATCAGCAGCAGCGGGCACCCCTGTGCCGCAAGCTCCTCACAGACGATGGCGAGTTCGACCATGCCACCCCCGCCGCCGTCGTACTCCTCGGGCAAGGCGACGCCGAGGAAACCGAGCTCGCCGATGGCGTCCCAGAGTTCGGTGGTGCGGCCGTCGGTCCGAGACTTCGCCGCGAAGTACTCATGCCCGTACCGCGCGGCGATGTCGCGCACCGCGGCGCGCAACATCTCATGTTCGGAACTCTCGGCGAAGTCCATCGGTATCCTCGGTGCGAACGGCGGATGCGCGTGATGCGACCGACGAGAAGATACGACGTGCCCGCACCCCAGACGGGCCCGCTGCCTGTGGAGGAAGCGACGTGCCGGTTGACCTCATGATGCTCGTGAAGGATCTCGAGACCGAGACGGCCGAACTGGATCGAGTGCTCGCGGGCCTCGACGCGCACGGATGGGAGCTGCCGACCCCGGCCCCCGGGTGGCGGATCCAGGAGCAGATCGCCCACTTGGCCTACTTCGACGAAGCGGCCACGACCGCGGCCACCGATCCTGATCAGTTCCAGCGTGAGCTGATCGAGGCGCTCGAGGATCCCGACGGCATCACCGAGCGCATCAGCCGGCGAGCGCGGGCGATGTCACCCGCCGAGGTGGCGGCGTGGTTCGCAAGCGCGCGCGCCGCGATGATCGAGACGTTTCTCGCGCTCGACGCTTCGACACGGGTGCCTTGGTACGGGCCGCCGATGAGTGTTGCGTCGTCGCTTACCGCCCGGATCATGGAGACCTGGGCGCACGGTCAGGACATCTTCGACGCGCGGGGCGAATCGCATCCGCCCACCGGCGCGCTGCGTCACGTCGCCCATATCGGCGTGTCGACGTTCGGCAACTCGTACGTGACCCGAGGGCTCGATGTTCCCGACACGCGGGTGTTCGTGGATCTCCGGGGTCCCGACGGTTCGGTGTGGACCTGGGGCGACCCGACCGCCGACGAACGGGTCTGGGGCCGGGCGGAGGACTTCGCCCTGGTGGTTACGCAACGGCGTCACGTCGACGACACCGAACTCGAGACTCAGGGATCGGTGGCCGCGGAGTGGATGACGATCGCGCAGGCGTTCGCCGGACCACCCGGCGCCGGTCGCGCGTCGTCGAGCAGTTGAGGACGGCGCGGCGTCACGCGACGGGTTCGACCGAGAGCCGGCTGACCGTCGGGAACGCGCAGTAGTAGAGATCGCGCCCGAAACCGGGAGCAAGGAACACCACGCTCTGGAGCGGACTCCCGGTCTCGGCCCGAGCGCGCTCCTCGCCAGTCTCGATGTCGAGCACCACGATGTGATCCATCATCCGATCACCGTCGTGGTCGGCGGTGACGATCTCACCGGTGTCCGGATAGAGCAGTGGGTGGCACGCATGGTTCTGCTCACGTTGCCAACGCGGCGTGCACGTGCCATCGGGCTCGATGTCGAACGCAGCCAGGATTCCGTTCCCGCTGTCGTACCCGACGGCGATCGCGCGGCTGACGTCGATCGCAGGTGGGTTGGCCACGATGCCGCGAGGGAGTCCACAGATCTCGGTGAGCGTGACCGTCGCGGTGGCGAGGTCGACGCGCACCAGGTGGAGGGGTGCGTCCGAGACGCCTCGCCCGCGAAACGTGCCGGCGTACCCCTCGCTTCCCGCACCGTTGTCGAGGAACCACGCCGCGTCGTCCGTGAGCACGGCGTCCCAGCCGTAGGTCTGGCCCGGAACTATTCGGTACCGAGGCCGGAACGTGTCGTCGAGCGTGAGGTGCGTTCCGTTCCAGCGGGCGCGCCAGAGGTGCGTGTCACCCACCACGTAGATGGTGTCGCCGTCGGCGGACAGCCGCGCAATCGAACGCTCGGGGATCGTGACGCGACCTCCGATCGCGAGGGTTTCCGGGTTGATCACGAGGAGTTCGCAGGAGTCGTCGCCCGTCATCTCGACGCCGGCCGGCAGCACGCCGCCGAAATCCTTCAGGGCCAGCGCGCCGTCGGGCAGGATCACGAAGCTGTTGTACGGCCGATCACGCGGGAGTTCGGTCGAGCCCGTCACCGCGAGGTCGGCGCCGAGCCGGTGCAGGTGACGCCCGAAGGCAACGTAGAGCGAGCCGTTCGCGTGCGCCGCGATCCCGCCCGGCCAGGTCTTGCCGCCCGGCAGGTCGATCGAGCGCGCAATGAGTTCGAGCGAGACCGGATCGATCTGTTCCACCCAGGCCACGGCATCGTTCCCTCCCGTATGACAGAGGAGGTACACCTCGCCCGGGTCGCGCAGCACCACCATCGTGGCCACGACGGCATCGCGCGCCGTGACGGACAGGTACTCCGCCGGGGTGATCGCGAGCCCGTCACCCGAGCGGGGGATCGCAGTCCGGCGCGGCCCGCCGTCCTCGCCCGGCCATCGATTCGGCCAGTAACCCGGCGATAAATCCGGCGAGGAACCGCTCGCCATGTCCGAAATATTCACGGACCGATCCTCGCAGAAGAGGGGCGGCGCGGAAGAACGTTGGAGATCGTTGACCCCGGAGAGGCCCCGTGGTTGACTCATCCGGCGGGCGGGAAAGGACGATCGGATGATGTGGTTCCGCGCGCCGCGCCGGGTGCGACCGATGTACGGATCGGCGCGTTTCCTGGTGACGTCCTCGTTGCTCGCGGCGGTCGTCGCCATCCCGCCCGCGACGTTCCGGACTTTTCCGAACCCCTGGTCCGGTGGCGTCGGCGGCCGAGGAGTGCTGACCCCGGACGACGACGATTCCTACCGCTACACGAGTTCGAGCGGAACCATGGATGCGGCTGCGCTGCCCTCGAACCGGTCCGCGAACTTGCGCGCGGTGTTCTGGCCATCGCACGCAGTCGCCGCGCGCGACCAGCAGAGCTGTGCCACGTGGGCGTCCGAATCGACGTGGCGAGCCCAACAGGGCGCGGCGCTGCGAGTCGATGTCGAGCGCAGCGGCGCCATCCACGCGATCACCGTCACCAAGAACGTCTGGTACGGCGCAACGTGGATCTTCAACGTTCATGTGTGGAACTCGGCGACGGTGCCCGCGCTCCGACAGGTCGGTGTCTTCAACCTTGAACGGGTCTTTCGCGGCCGCGACGGTCTCGGTGTCCCACTGCCGTGGAGACTCTGTGCCCGCGTGGTGGGCGATGTTCTCGATTTCAAGGTATGGCGGCTCCCCGGATCGGAGCCCGCGTGGGGTGATGCCACTCACGGCGGACGGGTGTCGGTTCCGATGGATGCGCCGCGTTCGGGGTTCACCGGCTGGTACATCGGCCACCTCCCGGCCGGAGGGAGCGCGTCCTTCACCGGGCTCGGGACCTGGTCCTTGCCGAGCGGCGCCTCGAGTTCGAGACTCGCGTCCGCGTTGGCGGCGCGCCAGTCCCGGGCAATTTTTGGATCGGTTTCGGCGCCGGGGTCGAGCATCGTGATCCGACAGCCGACCGGCGTGGGCTGAACGGAACATCCAGGACCCGACGGTCGCATGGAGCCCTCCTGGCGCGGCCCGGAGAATGCGAGACTCCCTGCCATGACTGCCGACATTGACATCGTGCGTCGCCGGCTGCGCGAGGCCGGGGCATCCGAGGCAGACCTCGAAGTGGCGACCACCCTGGAGCAGATGTACCGCCTCGCCGGTGATCTGGGCAACCGCCCGCTCGGTGAGCAGCTCAGCGTGCGCGAGCTCGCCACTCGCGCCGACGTCGACGTCGACGTGGTCCAGCGGTTTCTGCGCGCGGCCGGTTTGGCCGCCGACGACCTCGACGTCCGAGTGTGGTATTCCTCGGACGCCGAATGGATTCGGGCTGCCAATGCTGCTCGCCGCGCGTTCGGCGACGAGGCGATTTCGGTCATCCTTCGCCGTTCCGGGGCGGCAATGTCGCAGGTCTCGACCGCGGCGTCCTCGGTGTTCCGCGTCAACCTCGTCGATGCGGAGACGCTGGACCCCATGACGATTGTGGAACGGAATCTTGCGACCCGACCGTTGATCGACGCGTTGGTCCTGACGCTCTCACAGCTCTACCGCTACCACTCGCGTCTTTCGTTCCGGGACGACACCGTCGCGGCCGGAACGTTCGGTGAACTGCGCACGATGACCGTGGGGTTCGTCGATCTCGCATCGTCGACGGAACTCGGTGCTCGGTTGAGCGCCGCGGATCTGGCGCGTTCGATCAACGACTTCAACCGCGCCGCGTTCGACGCGTCCACTCGGCATGGCGCGCGTCTCGTCAAGACGATCGGGGACGAAGTGATGCTGAGCGCGCTCGACCCGAACGCGGTGTGTCGCGCCGCGCTGGCCCTCGTGACGTTCAGTCATGAACACCCGACGTTCACCAACGCGCGTGGTGGGATCGCGCACGGTGACGTCTTGGACCAAGACGGAGACTGTTACGGACCGGTCGTCAACCGGGCGGCGCGGTTCGCGGCGTCAGCCCCGGATGGCAGTGTCATGATCGACGCCGCGGCGAGGCTGCTCGCGCCGGATCTCACGGCGACCGCCTGGCCCGCGATCGAACATCGGGGGATCGGCGTCGTGGAGTGGTTCGCCGTCGCGTAGAACGCCGAGCCATACGTTGCGTCAAAGACGTAGTTGCGCACCGCCGGTGATGAGCGGCAAATCGAGCGGACTCACCGGTCCCGACGGCGCGTCGCACACTGCGGGAATGGCATTCACGATGCGGTTGGCCGCGCTGGCGTTCCCGCCGCCGGCCGCACCGGGTTCGCCCGGTTCCGTGCCGTGCACGGTGACGGTCAAGTTGGGATGTCCGCTCAGTACGACCCGGTGTTCGCCGCCGGGCGAACTCGACGTCGGCCAGTCGGGCGCACAGTCGTCGTCGATGCGCGTGACGTGTTCCACCACGAGCGGCGCGCGATCACCGACCATGGCGCGCACCTCGAACCGGAACGCACCTTGCGTGCCGGCATCGAAGGTACCCATTCCCGGAACGTCGATCGTGCGCGCCAACGGACGACGGTCGACGTGGGTGGTCACCGCGTCCAGTTCCAGGTGGAGGAAGTCGGCGAGGACCCGCAGCATCGGGGCCCACACCATCTGGAGTGAGAAGTCGAGCAACATCAGCGGCGTCTCGTCCATCGGGCCGCCGAAGCCGATCACCTCTCGGACGACGGCAGGCTGGTCGTAGAGCGCGTAGTTGAAGAGTTCTTGGACCCGGATCTCGGTGATCCCCGCACCGACCCCGCTCACGAGGACCGGCAGGATGTCCAGTGCCCAACCGGGGTCGATGCCCGACACGAACACGGATGCATTCCCACGCGCGCACGCCGGCTCGACGACGTCGAGCAACTCGCGAGGCGCGCTCGCCGGGTGCAACAAGGGATAGAAGGACGTCGACACCACGTTGACGCCCGCCTCGAGACACTGCAACAGATCCGCGTAGGCCGCGTCGGGTCGAGTGTCGGCGGTCGCGGTGTAGACCACCGCGTCGACGTCGGCGGCGAGAGCAGCCTGCGTGTCGTCGGTGGCCACGACACCGAGCGGCGCGATTCCCGCGAGTTCGCCGGCATCGCGTCCCACCTTCTCGGGGGAGGACACCACAGCGCCCACCAACTCGAGGTCCCGATGCGCCGCAACCGCGCGGATCGCCGGCCGGCCCACGTTGCCGGTGCCCCACACCACGACTCGGCGGTTCACGGTGTCAAGCTCTGCGTTGGGGCTCCCGCCGGGGTGCGCGGCCGCGCGTCCGCGGCCTGCACGGCGCGAATCACGTCGTCGCCGATGGGGAGTGGCGCACAGCCGTGGGTCTTCTCGCAGACGAGGTCGAACTTGCCCTGCGCCGCGGCGTGGCACGCGAAACAGTTGCCGCCGAACCGGTTGACCACTTCTTCGCCGCCGCGGGTGTCGATCCTGGTTCCGGTGGAATCGGTGGTGAGGAAGAAGAACTCCCAGTCCTTGGTCTTCGGGTTGAACCCGGGCCGCCGCTTGACCATCGCCTCTTGCGGGACGAGTTGGATCACACTGCCGACGGGATATTTCCCGCCGGTGGTCGAGTTGGCGACGGCGAGGGTCGCCTTCAGGTTGCCGAGTGGGTTGGAGACGAAGAACCCGCGGACGGGGGTCATGTCCTTGAGGTTCACGAAGTCGGCGGCCGACATGTTGATGTCTTCGATCGGCTCGGGTGTTTCCACCCGGGGTGCGGTCTTGGGTGCGTCCGAGCCGCACCCGCCGATGACCAAAAAGATCGCGAAACAGAGCGCGGCGAGCGACAGCCAGGCGGGGCGAAGTGCGGAACGCATGAAGTCCTCCGAGGTTCCGCCACCGGTGGGGGCGGGCCGCGGAGCGTATCGGCGGGCCCGTGTCGGCACGGTGTCCGACGCGATTGGGTGATATTTGCTCCCCTGCCCCCCTGCACGTAGGTTGTCGCTTACGGGACGGTTTGTAAGTTTCGGTGGTGAGTGGCGGGAGGAACCCATGAGTTCGAAGTTCTTGACGACCGGTTTCGAGCAGCCGGTCCGGCGAATGTCGGCCTTGGTCGGGGTTCTGGCGGTGGCGCTGATGCTGCCGGCATCCGCGCAGGCTGCGGACTGGTCGAACGCACGGGGCGACGCCGGGAACACGGGAAGCTCCGCGGAGACGCTCACGCTCCCCCTGACCGAACGGTGGCACTCGAGTGCGCCGGACGTCGAGGAGAACGGGGCGGTGGTCTCCAACGGCATCGTCTACATGTCGAGTGAAGACGGCCAGCTGTACGCGTTCGATCCCGCGGGCGCCCCGGTGACCGGGTTCCCGGTCGTGACGAGCCCGAACTACGGCGCGCCGGCCGTCGACGCGGTGAACGCGAAGGTCTACGTCCTGGCGAGCAACACGCTCTTTGCGTTCAACCTCAACGGGACGCCGGCGTGGACGGCGGACGTTGGTTCGACGGGCTCCAACTACAACGTGGGTCCGATCGTCGACGGCGGTTTCGTGTACCTCAAGGCCAACGACACCCTGAAGAAGTACAACTCGGCCGGAGGGTTGCAGTGGTCGGTGCCCAGCGCCGGCAACAGCACCCAGCCCGCCATCATGGGTGCCGACGTCTACGTGAACACGAACGCAGGCGAGATCAGAAAGTACGACAAGACCACGGGCGTGGAAGTCACGACGGCCGGCTTCCCGGTGGCCACGGCCGCGAGCGAGGCCGGCATTGCGGTGGTGGACGGACGGATCTACCACAAGGCCGACCAGCTCTACGCGTACAACGCGAGCACGGGCGCCCTCGCGTGGTCGGCACCCGCCGGCGGCGACAGTACCTACTACGACTCACCCGCGGTTTCGAACGGCGTCGTGTACGTCTACGGCTGGGACAGCAAGCTGTACGCATTCGACGCGGCAACTGGCGCAACGAAGGCCGGGTTCCCGACTGCAGATCTGGCAACCCCCTCCGACCGCAACTACGGCTCACCCACGGTGGCCGGAGATCTGGTCTTCGTCGGCGCCGGTACGACCCAGAAGCTGAAAGTGCTCGGGGCCGCCGGGACCGCGAACGCAGGGACGGTGCTCGAGGAGCACCTGACCTTCTCGGATGATCCGCAGGGCTTCGACGTGACGTCGCCGGTTGTTTCGGGCGGCATCGTGTACGTGATGCTCGACGGTGGTGGGCTGTACGCGTTCCTTCCGTCGGACGCGCCGTGGACCGGCGGAGGCGTCACCATCAACGCCGGGGCCGCCTGCACCGAATCTTCGGCGGTGACCCTGGCGATCGACGTCGGGTCGAACCCCGACGTCGCTCAGATGCGAATCTCCGAAGACCCGCTCTTTGCCTCGGCAACGTTCGAGCCCGTCGCATCGTCCAAGGCGTTCACTCTCTCGGTCGGGTTCGGGACCAAGACCGTCTACGTTCAGTTCCAGGACGGGTCCGAACAGCTCTCGAACGTCTTCAACGACCAGATCCAGTTCGCGGCGAGCTGTGCACCGACCCTCACGGTGGCGAAGGCGGGTTCTGGTTCGGGCTTGGTGGCGAGCACCCCGGCCGGTATTTCGTGTGGGGCCACGTGCTCGGCCGAGTTCGCTGATGGTGCGAGCGTGGGTCTGACGCCGACGCCGGACGAGGGTTCGACGTTTGCGGGTTGGTCGGGTGCGTGTACCGGGACCGGTGCGTGCACGGTGACCATGAGTGGTGACCAGTCGGTGACCGCCACGTTCACCGCAACCGGTGAAACCGGGGTGAGCATCGTCAGCTCGTCGCAACCGGAGACGATCACGTCCGGCAGCGCCGGGCTGGCCCGTTTCGAGATCACCAACGCCGGCCCGGACGCGCTCGAAGGGGCCTACGCCATCGTCACCGTTCCTGCGGGAATCATGCCGGTATCGGCGACGAGTTCACAGGGTGGGTGCACGGGATTCAGTGGCCAGCAAGCCATCTGTCTCATCGGGACGATCCCGGCCGGGTCGACCGTCACCCTCGACGTCGTGGGTCAGACGCCGCCGGGCTTCCCGCCGACGAGTTCGCTCGGCATCGGCGTCAGCCTCGCCGGATCCGGGATCGATCCGATCCAACAGACCGGCGGACCGGCCGTCACCGCGGCCACGGGCAATGAAGCCGCCGGCTTCGTACCGCCGGGTGGAACGATCTCCACGGGTACCGAGGCGACGCCGGAGAACAACACGATTGCGGGGTTCCGGCTCCCGAACTCCGGCGCGGGCGCGCCGATCGTGCTCCGGGCCGAGACCGAAGGCGCCGCGACGTTCTGCGGTGGACGCGCGTGTCGGGGCAAGATCATGTTCCTGTCGCCGTTCGCGGGGTACGACGACCCGCACCATGCTCCGCTGCTCACGATCACGTGGGACAAGACCGTCGCCGGCAAGGGGACGAAATCCAAGCTGTACGTGCAGAAAGAGCCGGGTGGTCCGGTGACGCGCGTCGAGCGGTGTGTGAAAGCGAGTCCCGCCGTCGCCGTCCCGTCGCCGTGCATCCATGAAAGGGTCAAGATCCGGGGCGGAGACATCCGGTTCAAGATCCTCATCCTCTCGATGGATCCGCGGTTCGCTCGCCGCTGATCCGCAGTCGCTTCTACGCTTCAGGGCATGTGCAGAAACATCACCGAACTCAGAGGCCTGGAACCTCCCGCGACCCGGGACGAGATCGAGGCTGCGGCGCGTCAGTTCGTCCGCAAGATCAGCGGTGTGACCAAGCCCACCGGTGATGTCGCGGCGGCGATGGAAGCTGCCGCGTTGAAGATCGCGCACGTCAGCGAGCATCTCCTGGCCGACTTGCCGGCCCGTCGCCAACCGCCGAAGCACGACCCGCCGCTGCGCCGCCCCGAGGTACGGAAGCGACTCGGACTGCCGGAGTTCGACGCCCGGCCGGCCTGAGTCGCGAGCCCGATCGGTACGCAACGGATGCCGGTCGTGCCGATGTTCTCAACCGCGCCCCTGCACCCGACGAGCGAGTGGCGGGCCTGGGCGAACTCGGTGTTCGACGCGGAATGGGGTGGTGTCGTCGCGCGCGGCGGCGAACTCGTGGATCCGAACAGCCTGGACGGTGTGGTCGCACTCCGGGACGGCGTGCCGGTGGGGGTGGTGACGTACCGCCCGACCGTCGCGACGTGGGAGGTCGTGACCCTGAACGCGATCGAACGACGTCGTGGGATCGGCCGGGCGCTCGTGAGCGCGGTGGTCGAGCGCGCGACGCGCGCGGGCGCCGAGTCGATCGGGCTCGTCACTACCAACGACAACCTCGACGCCATCGCGTTCTACGAGGCGATGGGCTTCGAGCGGGTCAGGACCGACACCGGCGCGGTCGACGCCGCGCGGCGGGAGCTCAAGCCCTCGATACCGATGTACGCCGCCAACGGGATCCCGATCCGGGACGAGTTGGAGTACCGCCGCTCGCTTCGCGCCCCGTGACGGTCGGCTCGTGAACCATCGGCGGCCGTTCGGGGTGTGACCCGACGCCGCGGTTCAGCGGTGGCGGGTCAACGCCAGCGTCGCCGCGTGGTGGCCGCCCATGCCGTGGACTCCGCCACCGGGAGGAGTCGACGAAGAACAGAGGTACACGCCGTCGAGTGACGTGGCCCAGGGGTGGAGCGACACGACCGGCCGGGTGAAGATCTGGCGGAGGTCACCGGCACCACCGTTGATGTCGCCGCCGACGTAGTTGGGGTTGTGCGTCTCCATCGCCACGGTGTTCATCACGTGCCGCGCGAGTACGACGTCGCGGAATCCCGGTGCGAACCGCTCGATCTGGCTCTCCATGGCCTCGGTGCGGTCCAGCGTTGATCCGTTCGGCACGTGGCAATAGGCCCACGCCACGTGTTTGCCGGCCGGCGCCCGACTCGGATCCATCACCGTCGGCTGCACCAGGAGGGTGAACGGCTGCTCGGGATGACCGCCGGTCGCAACTACGTCCTCGGATGCGGTGATCTCGTCAAGCGTGCCGCCGACGTGCACCGTGCCACTCGTTCGGGCGCCGGGGTTGGTCCACGGGATCGGGCCGTCGAGTGCCCAGTCGATCTTGAACACACCGGGTCCGTACCGGTACCGCGTGAGGGCGCGTCGCGCGTGACCGGTGACGCGGTCGCCGGCCATGGCGAGGAACTGGCGCGGCGTGACGTCGAGCAGCGTGATGGGCGCGGGGGGAAGATCGGCGAGATCGGCGACGAGGTGATCCACGACGATCTCGCCGCCACCGCGGACGAGAATCGCGCCGAGGGCATCGGCGAGTCGCTGGCTGCCCCCGCGCGCGACCGGCCAACCGTTCGCGTGGGCGAGCAGGTTGAGGAACAACCCGTAACCCGCAGTCCCGAGGTGGTCCAAGGGTTGGATCGCGTGCGCGGCGGATCCGGCGAGCAGGGCCCGGGGCTCGTCCTCGCGGAAGTGAGCACGCGCCAGGCCGCGAGCGCTCCGGATCGCGTGACGACCGAACGCCGCGGCGCGGAACGGAGCCCGGGGAAACCGCAGTGGTGAGAGCAGGGTTGCGACGAGGGTCTCCCGGTGTGCGACGAGTGGTCCCATCAGCGCTCGGTACCGCCGCCCGTCGTCGGGACCGAACGCGGCGGTGGTCGCGCTGATGTCGCGGTGGAGTAGCGCGGCGCGGCCGCCGTCGAGCGGATGGGCGATGGCGATCTCGGGCGTGCACCACTCGACGCCGTGCGCTTCGAGCGCGAGGTCGGCAAATGCGGGCGACGCGACTCCGAGCGCCTGCACCGTCGAGCAGATGTCGTGGACGAAGCCGGGCCGGGTGAGTTCGGCCGAACGCATCCCCCCGCCGATGACCGATGCTGCTTCGAGGAGCAGCACCCTCCGACCGGCCCGGGCCAGGGTGATCGCACCCACGAGACCATTCGGCCCGGCCCCCACCACGACCGCGTCGTACTCGCTGGTGCTCATGTGGATCTCCGATCCGACCGAGATTGCTGACGTTCCATTCTCGATCTCCATCGTGCGCGAGACGAGTGCGTCCCCATGAACGTCGACGGTGATGCTGACACCCTCGACTCACGATCATCGGAAAGCGCCGCGATCAGCCGTACCGCGTTCTAACCTCAGCTCGTGGCATTTCGGGTCGTCGTGGCCGAGGACAACTACCTCGTGCGGGAAGGCGTGGTGCGCCTCCTCGATGCGCAGCCGGAGATCGAAGTGGTCGGCGCGTACGAGGACTTCGACACGTTGCTCGCCGGCGTCGCCGCGGTGCAACCCGATGTCGTGATCACCGACATCCGGATGCCGCCCACCGGGACCGACGAGGGGGTCCGCGCCGCGAATGTACTCCGAGAGGAGTATCCCGGCATCGGGGTCGTGGTCCTCAGCCAGTACGTGGAACCGGCGTATGCCCTCGCGCTCCTGGAGTCCGGCTCGGATCGTCGTGCCTACCTCTTGAAGGAACGGGTCTCGGACGTCGATCTGCTCATCCGCGCCATCGAGGCGGTGGCCGACGGCGGTTCGGTCATCGATCCTCAGGTGATCGACGCCCTGGTGGCCGCCCGATCTCGCCACCGATCGCCGCTCGATTTCCTCACGCCCCGTGAGGGCGAAGTCCTCACCGAGATGGCACTCGGTCGGAACAATGCCGGCATCGCCGGCGCACTTGGACTCTCGGAACGCGCAGTCGAGAAGCACATCAACGCGCTGTTCTCGAAGCTCGGCGTCTCGGAAGAGCCTGATGTCCACCGCCGCGTGAAAGCGGTGTTGCTGTGCCTTTCGGAGCAATCGTGAGCGGCGGCACGCCCCGCAGTCGGCTCACCAGGTCGGCGGCGTCGGGGGTACTGGCACCCCCGACCCGGGCCACACGGGCACGGTTCCCCCGGTGACCGACTCACGCGACGATGACGCCATGACGGCGGTTCCCGTGCTCATTGTCGACGACCAAGTGCCGTTCCGACGCGCCGCACGGATGGTCGTCGCGGTCACGCCCGGCTTCGAGGTGGTCGGCGAGGCGACGTCGGGCGAGGAAGCGGTGGAGCAGTTCGAGATGCTGGAACCCGGGCTCGTCCTCATGGACATCAACCTGCCCGGGATCAGCGGCATCGAAGCCACGCGTCGGATCACCGAGTCGCATCCGGACGCAGTGGTCGTCCTGCTGTCGACCTATCGGGCCGATGATCTCCCGGCCGACGCCGCGACCTGCGGCGCCGCGGGCTACGTGAACAAGGAACAGTTCGAATCGGCCGTGGTCGTCGACCTTTGGGCGCAACGCAACCGCCCCTGAGGGGGCCGGGTGCGTCGCTGGTTCAGGCTTCCGGCAACGGGACGCGTCCACTGACCGTGGTGCCGCGACCGGGCGCGGATTCCACCTCGACCGAGCCGCCGAACGCACCGACCCGGTCGGCCATGTTGACGAAGCCGTGTCCGTGGGCGCCACCACCGGTCGAATCGAACCCGGCGCCGGTGTCGCGCACGGCGAACAGCAACGCGCCCTGGTCCTCGCGGAGCGAAACCGTGATGTGGGCTTCGGCACCGGCGTACTTGCTCGCGTTCTGAAGCGCTTCGAGGCAACAGAAGTAGATCGCAGCCTCAACCGGTTGGGAGTAGCGGTCGACTCCCTCGGCCTCGACGCGGGTGGGGAGCGGGACCCGATCGCCGGCGGCCCGCAACGCATCGGGCAGACCGCGGTCCATGAGCAGCGGGGGATAGATGCCGTGCGCAAGATTGCGCAGTTCCTGCACCGCGTCCTGGAGGTCGCCGGCGATCTGGTCGAGCATCTCCTTGGTTGCGTCCGGATCCGAGTCGGCGAGTTGACGGGCCAGCCGGGTGCTGACCGCGAGTGCAACGAGATGTTGCTGGGCGCCGTCGTGGAGATCCCGCTCGATGCGTCTCCGCTCGCGGTCGGTCGCCTCGACGATGCGGGCTCGGGAACGGCGGAGTTCGTCGGCTTGGCGTCGGACCTCGTCGAGCGAGTCCTGAAGGGCCGAGTCCAGTTTCAAGTTGTGAAGCGCGAGCCCGACCTGGCGGGCGAGCTCGGTGAGGGCACGATCGTCCTCGTCGTCGAAGCCGGCCGCGCCGAGCGCGCGGGTCACCATGATCACGCCGAGGAGCTCGCCCGAGTTGGTCACGGGCGCGATCCGAATCGGAGGTTCGTCACCGTCGGGGAACGGCTCGAGGAACCTCGGCATCCACACCCGGATCCACGCCGGCCCGGACACCCCCGCGTGCGCGATAACGCCGAGTTCCTCGGGGCCGATCGGGAGCTGGGCGTGACCGCGGTCGGGGACCGATACCGATCGTTCCAACTGACCGCCGTTGCGGGTCCAGACTTCGGCCAGGTCGAGTCCCATCGTCTTCTTCAGTGATTCGGCGAGTTGGAGAAGGAGTTCGTCGAGCGGGAGGGCGCGGGTGAGCCGGCTCCCGAAGGTCCGGATCACCTCGTCGGGAGCGTGCTGCTCGCCGTAGACCCGTCGATTCGCGTAGTCGCGGAGCCGTTCCCGCGCGGGGACCCACAGGAGCGCGGCGGTGGCGGCTCCGGCGATCGAGAGTCCGAGCACGCTGCGCTCGCCGGCGTCGAGCGAACGGCCGAGTACGGCGATCACTCCGAGGGTCACCACCCCGACAACCGCGGCGAGACCGCCAATGGTGATGGTGCTCACGAGCAGCCGGTCGATGCGCACCGCGAGGGTTCGGTAGGCGCCGAGCGCGAGGGAGATCGGTACGAGAATCGTTGAAGCCACCGCCACCGCGAGGAGCGCTCTTGGCCAATGGACGACCGCATCGAGCAGCACCGCACCGGCGCTGATACCCGCGGCCGCGATGGTCGCCCAGGCCGGCCACTGCAACCGGGCGCGCTCAGCTTGGGTGCGCGCGCGTTGGCACCGACCCACGTAACCGACCACGCCGATGACCAACGCCGAAGCGGCGAGTCCGACGATTCCGGCCCACCGAAGATGGGGCCGGTCGACGAAGAGCCATCCGGCGACGACCGCGCCGACGAGATAGCCCGCCGCGGTCCAGGTTCGCCGGATTCGACTGTCGAGCCGGCCGTCGGGCAGTCCGAGGACGAGGTGAAGGCCGAGTGGCGCCAAAGCCGTGATCCCGATCACGCGTGCCAGCGCCACCGCCTCGTTGGATGGATGACGAGCAAACTCGGCGGCACCGAGCATGGCCAGGGCGATAGCGCCACCGACGAGCGTGAGGAGTCCCGCAAGGGGTTCGCCGGGCCGTTCGAAGCTCACCAGGAGGGCGGCGCCACACCAGGTGAGCGCGACCGCGAGTAATACGCCGCGCCCGGGTCCGAGGCGGGCATCGGTCGCGTCGAACGTGGCGACGATCGCGGCCGCGATCGCCAAGACTGCGCCGAGCCGGACGAGCGTGGTTCTCCCGGTCGCGGAGTTCGAGGCCGGCGCCGGGTCTCGGAAGCTGGTGAGGTCGAGCGGCGTGTCGATGCGGCTCACGGGTGCGCGTCTCCGAGCCGCACTGGGGTCGAAGATTCCACGTCAGACCGAGGCGGGATCGCGCGTGGAATCGCGGATCTCGGTGTCGGTCTCGATGCGACCATCGCGCATGAACACGATCCGATCCCCCGCTTCGGCCACATCCCGGTCATGGGTCACGAGCAGGATGGTCTGGCCGTTGGCATGGAGTCGACGGAACAGTTCGAGCACCTCGTGCCCACCCTCGGAGTCGAGCGCGCCGGTCGGCTCGTCGGCGAGGAGCAGCGTCGGTTCGTTGGCGAGGGCGCGCGCGATGGCGAGCCGCTGTCGTTGCCCGCCGGAGAGGACCCCGGGCGCGTCCTTCGCCTTCTCGGCGAGGCCGAGCAGGTCGAGGAGATCCCGAGCCCGGGTCTCGGCTTGTTTGCGGGGCGCACCGGCGATGACCGCCGGGAGCGTGACGTTCTCGAGCGCGGTCATCCCCTCCAGGAGATTGAAGAACTGGAACACGATCCCGATATGGCGGCGACGCATGATCGCGAGTTCGTCCTCGGTCTGGCCGATGAGGGACTCCCCGGCCACTTCGAGCGTGCCGTCGGTGGCGGCGTCGAGTCCGGCGACCAAGTTCAACAAGGTCGATTTCCCACACCCCGACGGCCCCATGACGGACACGAAGTCGCCGCGGTGCATCTCGAAATCGACGCCGCGCAGCGCCCGCACCGGGGCACCTTCGGACTCGAAGTTCTTGCGCAGTCCCTGGGTCCGTACGACGACGTCAGTCACGAAAATGCCCTTCTGGTTCGGCGGTTTGGTTCGGCGGTGCGGTCTGTGGTTCGAGTCATGGTCCGAGTCCTTCGATGCGGAACGCGCGGACGGGGGTCTGGCGACCCTTCACGAGCTGCTCGCCGAGGTCGTCATGCGCCGGCACGGTCTCGAGCGCGTCGAGGGTCGACTTCGCGACGACAACACAGCCGGCCGGTCGAGCCAGATCCTGGAGTCGTTGCGCCAAGTTCACCGTGTCGCCGACGAGCGTGTACTCGAGGTGCTCTTCGGATCCGAGCATCGCCGCGGCGACGAGACCGGTGGAGATTCCGATTCCGAGTCCGAACGGTGCGAGGCCGCGCTGCGCCCAGTCGCCATCGAGTTCGACCTGGGCGCGGATCATGGCGAGCGCAGCGTCGAGACCGCGCTGCGCGTGGCTCGGTTGAGGAACGGGCGCACCGAAACATGCCATCACCGCGTCCCCGACGAACTGCATGACCGTGCCGTCACGGTCGAGGATCGCCCGGTTCATCGCGGCGCGATGTTCGTTGAGCTGGCCGGCGAGCGCGCTCGGGTCCGCCTGCTCGGCAATGGCCGAGTAACCGCGTACGTCCGACATCAACACCGTGACCGTCAACTCCTCGGTCTCGCCGATCCGGCCGCCCCCGGCGCGAACTTTCGCGGCGACGCCGGTCGGCAACGATCGACTCAGTGTCTCGCCCTGCTCTTCGCGATCGACGATCGCTTGGTGGAGGAGACGGAGCCGGCGCAACGCGCTGGATCCCCCTGTCCTGGCTTCCTCCGAGAGCTTGACGAACATCGCTTCCACCGCAGTTGCGATCGCGGCCGGCGTCGTGCGCTCCATTGCCGCGATGGCCTTGATCGGCTTGCCCTCGGCGACGAGTTGGAGCAGCCGATCCTGCTCTGCGCTGAGGCCGCTGTCCTGCGCGACAGGCGAGACGATCGCGGCGACGATCTTGGGGTCGAGCAGCGATCCGCCCGCCGCGACTTCGCGCACACTCCGCGCGAGCTGGTCGCCCTCCGCGATGCTGTCCTTCAGAAGGTAGGCGTAGCCCGCGGCACCGTCGGACAGCAACGCCACCGCGTACTCGGGGTCGTCGTACTGGGACAGGACCACCACCCCCATGCCGGGGTGGCGGCGGCGCAGCTCCTTGGCCGCATCGATGCCCTCCTGCTGGAACGTCGGTGGCATCCGAATGTCGGTGACCAGGACCTGGGGCGCGGCGTCGGTTGCACCGGTCATCAGCGTTTCGTAGTCGCCGGCGACGCCGACGATCTCGATGTCGGATTCCATGGTCAGGAGCGCCCGCACGCCCTCCCGGACGATGACGTTGTCGTCGGCGAGGAACACACGGATCGGCACCCGATCAGCATTCCTGCTCGGCGCGGCCGGAGCAAGGTGGTTCGTGCCCGCATCCGTGGTGGGGCTATCACCCCCACGATGTTGGGGCTTGCGCCCTCGATCGCGGGCCGGCTCGGCCGTACCGTGAGCTTCGCCGGCCCTGGAGGGAGACGACATGCGTATCGAGAGTTCGGTCACATCCGTTTCGTGGATCCCGTCCGAAGCCGTGAGCGGCTTGAACAGGGGAGCCTTCGAATCTGGGTTCACGCACTACGACAACCCCCCGCCGGAGCGGATCGCGAACCTCGCTGCGCTCGGTGACGCGGACGGGTTCCGGTTCGCCAACCGGCTCGCGGCGTGGATCGACGTCGACGCCGATGGCCGGATCGCGGACGCGGGTTACGCCGGTGGGGGTGTGATGGGGGCGACCACGATTCGTCTCGGTCCGAAAGCCGCGACGTTCGAAGCGGTTGCCCTCGATGATCTCCAGACTGATGTGGTCCGCCTCGGACACGCGGTGCGCTTCGTGCAGACGACGGGCGGCAGAACCGCGCTCCCGGCGCCGCGTCGCGTCAACCGGCCACCCTTCGTGCAGTTCCGGGCGCCGACGGTGTGGACCACGCTCGCGCTCACGATCCGCACCGACGGAACGACCGAACACGAGGTGGTGGGCGCGAGCAAGTTCCCGCGCCACTGGATCTATGACGCGCGCCTCGAGCTGGTGGAGAAGATCGGACTCGCGGACTTCAAGGGGTGGTACCGCAACTCGTTCGGGCGCAAGACGCCGTGGGGGAATGAGAACTCGCCGGCGCTGGTGACGGCGGTCGAGACGGCACTCGAGCGACGCCTCTCCACCACGATCATGCGCGGTGGCACGAAGCCCGACGTGCGGACGGTGAAGGCCGGTGCGACGCTGGTCAGACAGGGTGACCCCGGGGACGAGTTGTTCCTCGTCCTCGACGGCGTGCTGCGGGTCGATGTGGACGGTGTGGCCATCGGCGAACTCGGCCCGGGTGCGGTGCTCGGCGAGCGGGCCGTGCTCGAAGGGGGTACCCGAACCTCCACCTTGACCGCGGCGACGAAGTGTCGGATCGCGGCGGTGCCGGCGGATCTCCTGGACCGTGAGGCTCTCGAAGCCCTGCGCACCGGCCACCGCCGCGAGGCGAAGGATTGACTCGACTCACTGATCTCGACGAACCGTATGAATCGGATGAAACCCGATGAAAAGCTCTCCCCATAAATGGGGATATCGGCCTATCTAGTGCGTACAGCCCGAGACAGTTGGAACCCGACAAACGTACTATCGACTCCTTCTTCGGGCGATAGGGAGTTTGTCAGTGGTTGGTACAGCACGTCGTCTCTTCGCGGCCTTCGCCGGTGCGACCGTCGTTCTCTCCGGGCTGGCGGGACTCGGACTGGCGGGACTCGGGCCGGTCGGAGTCGGGCCGGCCGGCGCGGCGCCGACCGCCGGGATTCCGTCATTGTCGCTGAATCGCGCGTACACCACGGCACCGTTCGCCGGTACTGCAACCGCCGCGTCGGGGCAGGAGGGTTCCGCCTTCGTCCCGGCCGACAACGCGGTGTGGTTGGCGGACCCCACTAAGGCGTACGAAGTGGACGCCACCACCGACGCGTTGCGGCGGGTCATCCCGACCGCGAACTTCACCAACGCGCTCCCGGTCGGGGGGGTCGGTGCACCCGCCGGCGCCAGCCGCAGTGATTCCTTCGCCGCGGTGGCGTACGACCCGAGCGCGGACGCGCTCTATGTGTTCTCGCGCAACTGTTGCACCGCGCTCGGCCTGGACCCGACGGTGTTCCGCCTCCTGCGGGACGGCGGCGGCGCGTTCCAGGTCGAGTCGTATCAAGCCCTGCCCGCGGGTATCGACCCGAAGGGTGCCGGCTACCGCGCCGGCGTCGGCCTGTACTTCGGCAAGGGCGCCAAGATCCGGACGTACGACTACGCGACGAACGGCCTCGGCGCCGACATCACCATCCCCGGCATCGATGCCGCCGTCGGCGGTATGGCGTTCTCGCCGGACGGCAACGACCTGTACCTCACCACGTTCGTGGCTGCGGTCAGTCCCAACCCGGCGAGCATCAAGCTCGTGCGAATCAACACCGCCACGTGGACGGTCGTGCCGAACTGGAATCTCGACCTGACGTCGTTCGGTGTCCTCGACCCCCGGGCGGTCGAGCTGGTGGGTGACCAGATCTACGTCTCCGACGGCGGTGCTCGTCCGGCCGGCGATCCGTTGCGGCGGGCCGTCTTCGTGTTCGACGTGTTGGACCTGAGCGTCCAACCGACCGCATCCTTCAGCGCCACCCCGGTCGCGGGTCAGTTCCCGCTTCCGGTGCAGTTCAGCGACACGAGTCAGGGCGGTCCCACGAGTTGGGCATGGGACTTCGGCGACGGCGCCACGTCGAACCTCACGAACCCGACCCACACCTACGCCGTCGCCGGGAGCTACACGGTCACCTTGACTGTCACGAACTCGAAGGGCACCGACACCTCGACCCGGACGGATCTCGTCACGGTCCAGGATCAGCTCCCGATCGCGGGCTTCACCGCCACCCCGACCACCGGCCAGTACCCGCTGGCGGTCGACTTCACCGACACGAGCGTCAAGCACCCGATCTCCTGGGCGTGGGACTTCGGCGACGGTTCGACGTCGACGGCGCAGAACCCGTCACACACCTACGCCAATCCCGGCAACTACGCCGTGTCGTTGACCGTCACCAACGGCACGGGCTCGAACACGCGCGTGCGCTCGGACTTCATCCACGCCGTCGCCGGTACCACCACGTTGACGCCCGTCGCGGACTCCTACGTGCGCTCGGACCAGGCCAACGCGAACTTCGGGACCCAGACCACGCTCCAGGCCCAGTTGAACTCAGCGTCGTACCAGCCGTTCGTCCGATTCGATGTTGGTTCACTTCCGCAGCAGCCCACCAGCGCGACGCTGCGATTGTTCGTCACCGACTCGGGTACGACGACCGGGGTCCTGCGCCAGACCACCGCGACCTGGGGTGAGGCGGCCCTCACGTGGAACAACAAGCCGTCCACGACCGGGCCACAGATCGGGACCGCCGCGGTTCCGACTGCGGGGTCGTGGGTCGAACTCGACGTGAGTTCGGTGGTCACGACCGCGGGCGCGTACGGCTTCGTGCTGACGAACAACAGCTCGGACCCGGTCGCCTATTCGAGCCGTCAGGGCGCAAATCCGCCCCAGCTGCGACTCACGTTCGCCACCGCGCCGACGACCAACCTCCCGAACCCGCCGAATGTCGGGCTGCGCCTCAACCGCGCGTTCACCACGTCGCCGTTCCGCGGCACCGCGACGTCGGCCCGTGACGAAGAAGGTTCGGCCTACGTCCCGTCCGACAACGCGCTGTGGCTCATGGACGACAACGCCGGTCGCATGTACGAGACCGATGCCACCACCGGTGATCTGCGCCGCGTGATCCCGACCGCCGACTTCACGAATGCCTTGCCGGTTGGCGGCGGTGCCGCAGCGGGACCGACGCGTACCGACGACCTCGAGTCGTTGTCCTATGACCCGACCACCGACACGCTCTACGTTGCAAGCGGCAACTGTTGCGGGGTCGCGCCGTTCAACCCCACGATCTTCGAACTGACTCGTGACGGCGCCGGCCGATTCCAGGTCAAAGACTTCAACGCGCTGCCCGAAGGCACTGATCCCACCGGCTCGGCGTGGCGCGCCGGTCCCGGCGGCGGGATCCACTTCGTCAAAGGTCAGAACATCACCCCGTACGACTTCGCCACCAACACGGTCGGGACCCCGATTCAGGTCCTGGGTGTGGATGTCGGGCTCGTGGGTGCAACGTTCACCCCCGACGGGCAAGATCTGCTGGTCACCAGTCACCTGAACAAGCTCTACCGGGTGGACCCCTCCACGTGGAGCGTCGTCCCCGGCTGGTCCTTCGACCTGACGCCGTACGGCATCGTCGATCCGCGCGCGGTCGAGGTCGTCGGTGACCAGTTGTTCATCTCCGATGGGTACGACTCCCGCCCGGTGGGCGACCCACTCCGCTACGCGATCTTCGTGCTGGACATCGTCGACGGCTCGGACGCGCCGGTGGCTGGATTCACCGCGTCGCCCACCTCAGGCATTGCGCCCCACGTAACCACCTTCACCGATCGCAGCACCGGGGTCCCGACCGTGTGGCTGTGGAACTTCGGCGACGGCACTTCCTCCGTGGAGCAGAACCCGGCGCACTCCTACCGCGACGCGGGCACCTACAGCGTCACGCTGACGGTGACGAACTCCAAGGGCACCGCGACCACCACCCAGACGGACCTGGTGACGGTCGCCGTCAACCCGCCGCTCCTCAACGCGAAGTTCACCGGCACGCCGACCTCGGGGGTGGCCCCGCTGGCGGTCCAGTTCACCGATGCCAGCGTCGGCGGAGTCACCGCCTGGGCGTGGGACTTCGGTGACGGATCCACGGAGACGGTTCAGAATCCCACGCACGTGTACGCCGCCAACGGCACGTACACGGTGAAGCTCACGGTCACGTCGGCGAGCGGCACGAACACCCGTATCCGTTCGAACTACGTGAACGTGGCCGCGGCACCCGTGACCCTCGCCGCCGCCGCCGATAGCTACGTGCGATCGAACGCGACCGGGTCGAACTTCGGTACCGAAGCCTCCGTCCAAGGTCAGAACACCGGTGGCCGGAACGCGGTCGTCTACCAGCCGTACTTCCGGTTCTCGGTAGGAAGCCTGCCCGCCGCGCCGACGAGTGCGAAGGTCCGCCTGTTCGTCACCAACGCGAGCGCAACGAGCGGTCAGCTCTTCCGGACCGCCTCGGCCACCTGGTCCGAGACCGGGATCACGTGGAACAACCGGCCCGGAACCACGGGCGTGTCGCTCGGCGCAAGCCGCAACGCGCCGCTCGGCCAATGGGTCGAGTTCGACGTGAGTTCCACCGTCACCGGGCCCGGCCAGTACAGCTTCACGCTGACCAACTCGAGCAACGACCTGGTGGCGTACTCGAGTTGGCAGGGCGCGAATGCACCCCAGCTCGTGCTGAGTTTCCCGGCCCCGACGACGAGTGGGGGACTTCCCGCGCTCGCCACGCCGAGTCTGGCGTTGAGCCGCACGTTCACCGCCGCACCGTTCTCGAACACGAGCGTGCTCGCGCACGACCTCGAGGGTTCGGCCTACGTTCCGGCCGACGACGCACTCTGGCTCTCGGACGACAACTGGGACCGCGCCTACGAAGTGGACGCGACCACGAGCATCCTGCGCCGCACGCTCGCCCGATCGGACTTCTCCGAGGCGCTGCCGGTCGGTGGCGTGGGCGAGCCGGCCGGTCTCAGCCGGACCGACGATCTCGAGTCCATAGCGTATGACCCCGTCGGCGATGTGCTGTACCAGTTCTCCGGGAACTGCTGTGGCGCGGGTCCGATGGATCCGACCGCGTTCCGCCTACTGCGCGACATCGACGGCAACTTCCAGGTGGAGTCGTACCAACCGTTGCCCGAGGGGACCGACCCGACCGGCGCGGGATGGCGTCCCGGAAGTGGCCTGTTCTTCACCCACGGCGGCGGTGTCGCCGACTACGACTACGCGTCCAACACCGTCGGCGCCACCAACCTCGTGACGGGCGTCAACGGCGGCATGGCCGGCGTGACCTTCACGCCCGACGGCACACAGATGATCGTCGTCACCACGACCGATCGGTTGCAGGTGATCGACGTCGCGACGTGGACCGTGATGCCGGGGCTCGACTTCGATCTCGCGCCCCACGGAGTGGTCGACCCTCGGGCCGTGGAACTCGTGGACGGCCAACTCTTCGTCTCCGATGGCGACGACCTCCGCTCGCCCGAGGATCCGCTGGAGTACGCCGTCTTCGTCTTCGACCTGGCCGAGGCCCCACCCTCGCCGGAGTTCACCGCCACGCCCACCTCCGGTGCCGCACCGCTGACGGTGCAGTTCACGGACGCGACCATCGGTGTCGCGACCGGTCGGATCTGGGACTTCGGTGACGGCACGAGGTCGATCGCGACGAACCCGTCGCACGTGTACACGTCGGTCGGTCAGTACACCGTGTCACTGGTGGCGGCGAACGCGAACGGTTCGAACACCGTGACCAAGCCGAATCTGATCAGGACGACGTTCGCTCCAGTGACCACGACTGCGGTGGCGGACAGTTACGTGCGCTCGGACCGGTCCAGCTCGAACTTCGGCACGGCCACCACGATGCAGGGCTACCGGAAGGGCGGCACCACGTACGAGCCGTACTTCCGGTTCTCGGTCGGCGCGTTGCCTGCAGCACCGGTCACGGCCAAGGTCCGGCTCTTCGTGACGGACTCGAGCAATGTGACGGGTTCGCTCTATCGGTCGGCGAACACTACGTGGACCGAGACCGGAATCACGTGGAACACGCGACCCGGCACGATTGGCGCAGCGCTGAGCGCGAGCAAGAACGCGCCACTCGGCCAGTGGGTGGAGTTCGACGTGACGACGACGGCCACCGCCGCCGGTGAATACAGCTTCACCCTCACCGGTGCCGGCACCAACCGGGTGGCGTTCTCGAGCCGCCAGGGTGCCAACGGGCCGCAGCTCGTCCTCGGTTTCTGAGTCCGTCTCGCGCGCGCGGTCGGGAGCCGGTCCTTCGGGACCGGCTCCCGACTCGCACTCATGGCGCTCGCCGATACGATCGTTGCCGTGGCGCGCGCAACCTTCCCCATCACCGGTGATGCCGAGGCCGATCAGCTGCTCGTGGATGATCCACTCGCGCTGTTGATCGGCATGCTCCTCGATCAACAAGTGCCGATGGAATGGGCGTTCCGGGGTCCCGCGCGATTGAAGGAACGACTCGGTGCCCTCGATGCCGGCGCGATCAGTGCCATGGCGCCCGAGGAGATCGACGCCGTCTTTCGCGAGAAGCCGGCCCTCCACCGGTTTCCCTCGGCGATGGCCAAGCGTACGCACGCGCTCTGTGCCCACATCGTCGCCGAGTACCACGGGAAGCCGGCCAAGATCTGGCAGCGCACCAAGGACCCCGAGGTCGTTTTCGAGCGCATCCGCGCTCTGCCGGGCTACGGCGACGAGAAGGCGAAGATCTTCCTGGCCATCCTGGGCAAACGCCTCGGAGTGGCGCCGGCGGGCTGGGAACGCTGCGCCGGGCCCTTCGGTGATGCCTCGCCCCGTTCGGTTGCCGACATCGATTCGGCGGAGGCCTTCGCCCGAGTGCGGGCCTGGAAGAAGGAACAGAAGGCCAAAGGAAAATCGAAGGCCCAGTAGGAAGGCGGTGGTTCCCGGAGATTCGGCCCCGCCCCGACTGCACACCGCGTGCAAACTTCGTTTAGGATGACGGGTCTTCTCGAATCTTTGGGGGTTCCCTCGTGCGTGTTTCTCGTTTCCTCGGCGTCGCGGCCATCGGTACCGCGCTGATGGTCGTTGCCGCCGGATGTGGCAGCAGCTCGAACAAGAGTGCCGACAAGAAGGCCGAAACGCCGGCGGCCAAAGCGGACGACCACAAGATGGCGGACGACCATGGGATGTCCGCGCAAGAGATGAAGTGCATGGACAGCCAGTTCGCCAAGGACAACCCGGCCAAGTGCGAAGGCGCCGCGGTCGAGAAGCGGCCCTACACGCTGGCGAATCCGATCCGCTACACCGCCGACGGACTGGTCGACCCCGAAAGCGTGGACCTCTCGGGCGTTGCGGGGGTGGGCCCGACTCAGCAGAAGGCGGCCGAGGAACTGTTGATCTCGACGGCCAAGACACTCCCGAAGTGGGCCGACATCGAGACGGCCAAGGCCGCCGGGTTCCAGTCGATCGGCGACGGACCCACCGGTGAGGAGCACCTCCTCCGTTGGGATTGGGTGGAGGACGAGATCATCTTCGACCCGAACCAGCCGGAGTCGCTCGTCTACAAGGTGGACCGCGCCACCAACACCAAGACGCTCGAAGCCGCGATGTATATCCTCCCGCAGAAGTACACGTTGGACACTCCGCCGGCCGATCTGGACAGCCCGCTCGTGCAGTTCCACTACCACGACAACCTCTGCTTCTCCCCGGCCACACCCACCCAGGGCCCGCAAGTTCGGGGCCTGACCAACGCCGCCGGTGAATGCGGCAAGTCCTTCAACGGTGAGCAGTTGACCAAGTTCAACCCCAACATCCAGGTGCACGTCTGGATTCGCAAGAACGATTGCGGTCCGTTCGCGTCGCTGCTCAACGTGGGTGCCGGTCAGATCAAGGACGGCACCGAGCGTTCCTGCGTCAAGGATCACTCCGAACTCGGTCTCTAACGCAGCCAAGCCATCGGTCCGGTGAAGCCGGACGGCCCGAGATGATCGAGTTCACGAAGGCGCAGGCGCGACGGATCGCGCTCGGTGCCCAGGGCTTCGGTGTGCCCCGGCCCAAGGGCCGCGTGGATCGGCGCCACGTGCGCAAGGTGTTCGACCGGATCGGTGTGATCCAGATCGACTCCGTGAACGTGTTGGTCCGGTCGCAGGAACTGCCGCTCTTCGCGCGGCTGGGCCCGCACTCGCGGGATCTGCTTCCCCGGATGGTTGCCGCGGGCGAGCTGTTCGAGTACTGGGCGCACGAAGCGTCGCTGCTCCCCGTGGCGATGCACCCCCTCTTCCGCTGGAAGATGGCGTCGCGCGCCGGCATGTGGCGCGGCCTGGCGCGGCTCGCGGCGGAGCAGCCCGAACTCGTCGAGCAGTTGTTGGCCGAGGTGGATGAGCGCGGCCCGCTGGCGGCGAGTGACTTCGAAGGTCGGCGCGGGAAGTCCGGGCCGTGGTGGGGCTGGGACCACACGAAGCAAGCCCTCGAGGTGTTGTTCTTCTCCGGCGAGGTGTCGGCCCGGCGGCGAAGCAACTTCGAGCGCGAGTACGACCTGGTCCATC
>JANPMG010000003.1:0-7279 GCA_031422675.1 Acidimicrobiia bacterium
GACCGGGTCCGCGCGTACATCCAGCAGGGCATCGACGAAGGCGCCACGCTCGTGACCGGCGGGGTGGAGCAGCCCGAGGGCCTCGCCACCGGCTACTTCATCAAGCCGACGGTGTTCGCGGACGTCACGAACGACATGACCATCGCCCAGGAGGAGATCTTCGGCCCGGTCGTGTCGATCATCACCTACGAGGACGAGGACGACGCCGTCCGCATCGCGAACGACACCGTGTACGGACTCCACGCCGGCGTCTACTCCGCCGACAAGGACCGTGCGGTGGCGATTGCTCGCCGGCTCGAGGCCGGTCAGGTGGACATCAACGGCCCGCAGTTCAACCTCGGCGCCCCGTTCGGTGGTTACAAGCAGTCCGGGCTCGGCCGGGAGTACGGCACGTACGGCCTCGAAGAGTTCCTCGAGGTCAAAGCCGTCCAGATCCCGTAGGGCGTCCGAGTCCTATGCTCGGGGCCCGGCGGTGTGGTCATGCAGGTGACGGGTGATGTTGGGGTTCGTGAAGAGTCGACGCGGTGAAGTGGGCGAGACCCTCGTCGAGATCCTCGTGTCCACCGCGCTGCTCGGGATCGTCGGTATCGGCATCATCGGCGCCATCGCCTCGGTGTTGGTCAGCACCGAGATCGACCGCAAGGTGTCCCACGCCGAGACCATCATCCGCTCGTACGCATCGGCCATCCAGCGGGCCGAGTACATCCCGTGCGGATCGGCCGCGGCGTACACGGCTGCGGCCGGATTCACGCCTCCTCGGCGTTTTGATGCCACCGTCACCGACGTCGGTTATTGGGACGGCGCGGCGCCGGTGGTGGTCCCCAAGGCGGACCCGGCCCCCCGCCAGTCCTCGACGCTGAATTTCGGGGCGTGCGCCCCGGGCTCGGACCACGGGCTGCAACAGGTGAGTCTGCGGGTTGCGGCCGTGGTGAGCGGCCGGCCGGACTCGAGCGGACGAGCCGAGCTCACGGTGTTCAAGCGGGACCCGGCCGGCCGGCCGCCCGCGGCGAGCGGGCCGTGATCTCGCGGCTGCGGTTCGGGTTGCGGGTCCGGTCGTCGGCCGCCGGGGCGCACGGATTCACGTTGGTCGAACTGCTCGTCACCGTGGTGATCCTCGGGATCATCATGGCGGCGATCGGGGCCATGATCACGACGGCGTTCCGCACCACCACGATCGTGAGCAGCCGGCTGAACGCATCGCGCGCACCCAAGTTGGTGTCCACCTACTGGATCCCCGACGTCGGAGGCGCCGAGGTGATCAAACGCGATGTGGGCGGCTGCGGAGATGCGGCGGGCGACACCCCGCTCGTGACGTTCGAGTGGTCCCGGTACCCGTCGGCGGTGGGGACCGAGGCTCCGGATGCGGCGGCGCCACCGACTCCGGGCTCCGCCACGTGGGCCATCGTCACTCGCGGCACCCGTACGCAGGTGGTCCGACGCGAGTGCGGGCGGGCGGGCCCGATCCGGACCGCCACCGTGGTGCCGGACCTTGGTGCCGATTCGGTTCGACTCGATGCGGCCGGCACTGCGATCACCGTCAGCGTTCCGGATCGCACGGAGCCGAATGAGCAGTTCACGTTCGTCGTCGACGGCACGCAAGCGGTGACTCCGTCATGACTCGCGGATCCGATGCCCGGCCCGAGGCGGGCGCGAGTCTCGTCTTGGTGCTCGTCGCGCTCACCGTCTTCGGCCTCCTCGTCCCGGTGCTCGGTCAGTTCGGTTCGGCCAACGGCGTCTCCGGCTTCGTCGTGAAGGGTCAACGGTTCGATCGGTACGCGGCGGACAACGGCGTTCAGGGCGCCATCGCCAAGGCGCAGACCGACCGCACGATGGGTCGTGAGTACGTGCCGTGCCCGGAGGTCACGTCCACCATGAATGCCGGCTCCGCCTCGTTCCGGCGTGACGTCACGGTGCGATGCCGAGGCTTTGCCGGCAGTGGGATCCCGGTCTACCGCCCGGTCGACCGCCCGGACGCGCCGGCCTATGCGGTGCTCGGCCTCGATCCCGGCGAGCACAGCATCGACATCGACAGCCGGGGAACGGTGAAGACCGCGGGTGCGTGGTGGGCGAACGGCGATCCCAGTGAGACGAGCGCACACATCCGCGGCGGGATCATCGACGCGAGAACCGACCTGTTCGGCGCCACCGGCGGTTGTCGACAATCGGGTGGAGCCGCGATCTACGCCGCGCCGCGCCGGTGCGACACCGGCGAGACGGTAGCGCCACCCGATCTCGGAACTTCGTTGGCGAACCTCGACGGTCTCCGCGCCGACACGCCGGCCGAGACCCGAGACGCGTGCGCCACGATCGCGTCCGGCAACGGCGTGGTGCCCCTTGCGTCGGGAATTCATTGGGACCGGGACTGGCTGAACCAGCTCACCGACGGTTCGTGTGGACGAGATGTGGTCGTGGTGCTCCAGCCCGGCCCGCACTACTTCGACTTCGACTTCTACGACGATCCGGGGGACCGCTCTCCCGACAACCGGTGGCAGATCGGCGGCTCCGGCTCCCAGCGCGTCACCCTCGTCGGTGGAACTCCGATCAACTGGGCCGACCCCGCCGGCGCCTACGCCGCCGCGGGCCACCCCAACGCCGCCGCCGCACCCGGCGCGTGCGACTTGGGTTCCCCGGGGGTCGAGATCGTCCTCGGGAGTCGGAGCAACATCACGATCGAGAGTCCGGCCCGCGCCGAGCTGTGTCCGCTCGCGGTGACGGCCGGGGGGCAGCGGATCTCCATCAGTGGACCAACCGCCGGTGAGGCCGGCCCGTCGCAGGAGGTCGGACCGTCCGAGCCGACGACGGCCCGAGCCGACGCCGGTGGCGACCCTTTCAGTTGGCCCGCCTCACCACCCGAGCCCATCGATCCGCTCCTCAATCAGGACTGCAACTCCCGCGATACATGTCCGCCGACCCTTTACCGCGAAGGCGAACTCCGCCGCCGTCGCGGCCAGACCACGATCACGATGGAAGTCCCGAATCCGTTCCGCGAGAACGCCCGCGTCGACGAGCTGGAGATCGACGTCTCGCATCGCGAGTCCGAGAACCGCGACGACGACGACGACGACGACGACGAGAACAACCGCAATCGCATCAATCGGCTGTACTTCACGGTCACCGGGTTGGCCGCGCCGGTGCGATGTGAGGACTTCCCGAAGAACGACCGCTGGACGCAGCGCACCGTCCGTTGCGACGTGCGCGACCTCACGTTCCCGATGCCGGACCCCGCGGCCGTGCCGACCCTCGGTGTGGTGATGCACATCGAGACCAACAACGGCAATCGCGGCTCGGTCACCGTGGGTCTCGACCATGTCGCGCTGCATGGCTCGGAGACCACGGCGCAGGTTCGGGCCCAGGCCTGTGATTGCGAAGCCTTCTTCGTGGACAACGACGGTCGGGGCAACTCCGCGGCGGCCTTCGTGTGGGGGACCGTGGTGCTGCCGACGGCCGACGTGCGCGCCCACTTCGGCGGATCCTCCACGTTCCGGCTGGCGCGCGGGGTCATCGCTCGCCAGTTCCGGCTCGAAGGCGTCCCGACCAACGATCCCAACTTCATCCCGGTCTCGCTGCCTGGGGGCGGCACCTACTCCGGGCGGATCGTCGAGTTCGAGGCCCAGATCGCGGGGCGCCCGAAGTTGCGCGCCCGGGTCCGGCTCCCGGACCCGGTGGCCGAGCCGACCCAGGCGCCGGTCATCCTCGCCTGGGACACCCACCCTTGACTCAATAAGGGTCGGGCTCCGTCAGGTCGTCGGCGGTGACGACAAGGTCCCAGCGGTCGAGGCAGTCCTCGCACCGATAGGTGGCGATGTCGCCGTCGCGATACGGCGATTCCTCGGTGCCCGGTTGGACGAGGTGCGCCCGGCCACCGCAGTCGACGCAGACGATGACCGCGGGTGGGTCGGTCACGCGGTGACGGCGGTATCCACCACCGCACCGCCGTCGATCATCTGGAGCGAGCAGGTCTGGTCGAGTCCGAGGACCTGCATGAAGCGGCCCATCGCGAGGTACTTCGCAATGACCAAGGTGAGTTCGACCACCTCGCCGGGGTCGAACGCCGCGTTGAGTCGGGCCATCAACTCGTCGTCGATGCGGGCCGAGTCGGTGCAGAACCGCGCCGCGTACTCGAGCGCAACGGACTCGGCGGGGGAGAAGCGGTCGTCGGTGGGGTCGGTGACCGCGGCGAGGTCGGCGTCGGTGACGCCGGCCTCGACGGCCATCGGCGTGCGCCAGCCGAGACACACGGCACACTCGTTGATGATGGCGACGCGCATCCGTACGAGTTCGTGGAGTCGCCAGTCGAGGCTGCTGTTCCAGACCGCGGCATCGAAGCCACCGACCGCGCCCGCGAGTTCGGGCCGGAGCGACAATGCGGAGACGACCTCGAGCTGATCGCCGGATGGAAGTGGGATACGCGCCATCGCCGCAGCGTAAACGCCCCCGCCGCAACCCGGATCCCGCACCCGGATCCCGCACCCAAACTCTGCGCCGTTGGCTCGATTGCCGCCCATCCTCCGACTTTCGTGCAGTTCACGGAGCTCCCGACCCCCAAAGTGCACGAAAGTCAGGGTGCGGGCCGTCGGTGTCCCCGTTTGGTGGCGTTCGTCGCCGGGACGTCCGCCGGCACGACGTGGCGCGGCTTACCGCGGGGCGGTGAGGGGCCAGGGACGGGCGGCCTCCACGATGTGAGCGAGCTCCAGGAGGAGCGGCTCTTCGTGGTGACGACCGAGGACCTGTAAACCCACCGGCAGACCCCGCACCAGTCCCGCTGGGATCTGCATCGCGGGGTTCCCGAAGATGTTGGACGGGATGGTGAGCGCACCGTTGTTTCCCGGGCCCACAGTGATGCCGTTCACGACGGACGGGAGTGGCCCGGTGACGTTGAACGCCACATCTGGGTTCGTGGATGCGAAGACGAAGTCCACCTGATCGAAGATCGCGGCCATCGTCTCGTTCATCAACACCCGTTGGGCCTCGATCCGAGCGCGGGCCGCGATGTTGTACATCTCACCGACCACCTGCATGCCGAATCCGATTTCGGGGGTGAGATCGTCGGCGCAGTCGGGGTAGCGGTCGCCGAGGCGCATGACGATCTCGCTGAGACCCGAGAGCGCCCACTCGTAGGAGAGTTCGGGCGTCTTCACCGGGATGTCCACCAACTCGAGTCCGGCATCCGCGGCGAGAGCACGCGCCGCGATGTCGACCGCGGCCGCTACTTCGTCGTCGACGGTGGCGCTTCCGAGGTCGATCGCGATCACGGCCTTCTTGCCGCGCAGCACGCTGCGCAGCGTGCCGAGTTCGGACTCCCAGCCGCCGACGCGCGGCAACGAGTACGGGTCGCGATGGTCGAAACCGTTACTGACGTCGAAGAAGCGCGCGATGTCGCGGACCGATCGGCTCAAGCAGCCGCTGACGGCGGTGAGCGAGGCCATGACCATCTCGGGCCCTTTGGGGATCCGGCCGTAGGTGGCCTTGAGTCCCGGGAGTCCGGTGAAGCCGGCCGGGATGCGGATCGATCCGCCGCCGTCGCCACCCGTGGCCAACGTGACGAGCCCGCCCGCCACCGCGGCTGCGCTGCCCCCCGACGATCCGCCGGGCGTGTGATCGGCGTGCCACGGATTGCGGGTGGCGCCGTTGAGTCGGGTGTAGGTGAGGTTCACGCCGCCGAACTCCGACGAGGTGGTGAGTCCCACCGGGATCGCCCCGGCGGCGCGCAGACGGGTGACCTTGGTGGAGTCGTACCGCGCGACCTCGTCCTTCAGCGCCACCGACCCTTCGGTCGCGGGCCAGCCCATCACGTTGTCGAGTTCCTTCACGCCGACGGCCAAACCGCCGAACGGTTGGCTGACATCCGCGTTCGCCGCCGCCTTTCGGGCGGCGTCCGGGTCGACGTGGGAGAACGCGTTGATGTCCGACGACTCGATCGCGGCCAACGTGGCGTCGAGTTCTTCGAGCGGTGTGCGGTCGCCGCGGCGAAACGCCTCGACGAGAGAAACCGCGTCTCCATCCCAAGGTTGATCAGTCATGCCCGGAGGATAGGGGGTCACCCGTCAAGAATCTCGTCCTGGTTCCGTCAGGGGTGGCACACCGAGCTGGAGTGAGGGACGAACGGAAGCGAGCTGCGAGGGAGGGCGCCGCCGTAGCACGTCAAGAATCTCGTCCTGGCGCCCGTACGAGCAATTAGGCAGTGAACATGACGCGCCATTGTTCGATGGTGGGGAGGCGGAACACGTAGTTGTTGGTCCGAGTCGCGCCCATGGTGGCCGACGGGTCGGCCGAGTACTGGTGGCCGGGATACAGCACCGTGTCGTCGGTGACGGTGGCGAGCCGTTGGGTGAGTGAGTAGTAGAGCTCGTCCGAGTCGCCGCCGGGAAGGTCGGTACGCCCACAGCCGTCGAGGAACAACGTGTCGCCCGCGATCAGCCGACCGTCGACGAGGAAGCACTGACTCCCCGGCGTGTGGCCGGGCGTGTGGAGCAGCGTGACGCCGACCGCGCCCACGCTCACCACATCGCCGCCGTCGTGGAGCACGAGATCGGAATCCGAACATCCGGTCATGCGCTTGACGCCGAGCGCCTCTTCCCGATTGACGTGTATTCGAGCGTCCACGCCGTCGATGCTCAACAGCTCGGCGACGCCCTCGATCTCCCAAGCGCCCATCGAGCCGCCCACGTGATCGGGGTGGTAGTGGGTGACGAGCGCGCCGGTGACGCGCAGCCCGTCGGCTCCTGCGATGTCCACGAGTTCTCGCACCGCGTAGGCCGGATCGACGATGAGTGCCTCGCCGGTCTCCCGATCACCGATGAGATACGCGAAGTTGACCATCTGCTGGGCGACGGAATTGTCGGCGGCGAAGTCCCGTCCGGACAGCAACTGGCGGAAATACAGGCGATCGGGTTGGCTCACAACGCCAGTTTGGCAGCCAAATTGCTCGTACGGGCGCCTGGGCCAGATTCTTGAAGTGCTACGGCGGCGCCCTCCCGAGCTGCTCGCCTCCGCAGGCTCCGGCTCGGAGGCCGCTAAGTCGGTCCTGTTCGTTCGAGCTGTCAGGTCGGTAGCCTGCCCCTCTATGAAGCGGATTGAGTACCGGACGTGCCCACTCTGTGAAGCGACGTGCGGATTGGAACTGCACCTCGACGACGACGAACTCACCTTGGTTCGCGGCGACAAGGAGGACGTGTTCAGTGCCGGGTTCCTCTGCCCCAAGGGAACCGCGCTCAAGCAGCTCGACGCGGATCCGGATCGGATCCGGACGCCGCAGATTCGGCGCGGCGACACCTGGCAC
>JANPMG010000004.1:0-4113 GCA_031422675.1 Acidimicrobiia bacterium
CGAGTTTGGTCTGCCCGCGCCCGCCCCGTGTGCATATCGGCCCATGCGGTGGCGGGGATGGACCGCCGGACGACACCTGCGTAGCGTGCGGGCACCACATCCTTTGTGAGAGGAACCGAAATGACCGACACGCAGCTGTACATCGACGGTGTCTGGGCCGACGCGCAATCGGGCGAGAGCTTCCCCACCCACGCACCGTCCACCGGCGAGAAGATCGCCGACGTCGCCAAGGCAGGCCGTGAAGACGCGCAGCGGGCCGTGGAAGCCGCGCGCAAGGCGTTCGACGATGGACCCTGGCCTCGGATGTCGGGCAAGGAACGGGCCGAGAAGTTGCGTGCGGTCGCGGACATCATCAACGGCCGCAGCGCGGAGATCGCCGAGATCGAGGCGCGCGACGGCGGGGGCACGATCAAGAAGGCGATGTTCGCCGATGTACCCGGTGCCGTCTCCACGTTCCAGACCTTCGCGGACTGCGCGGAGAACGAGCCCGACGTCATCGAGCGCGGCGAGAGCCCGTTCCCGCCCGCCAAGAGCATCGTGCGGCGCGAGCCGTACGGCGTGTGCAGCGGCATCGTGCCGTGGAACTTCCCGTTCCTCATGGCCGGTTGGAAGATCGCACCGGCGATCGCGGCCGGGAACTGTGTGGTGTTGAAGCCGGCGAGTTTCACGTCGCTCAGTGCGGTCGAGATGGTGAAGGCCGTCGAGGAAGCCGGCATCCCCGCGGGCGTCGTCAACCTCATCACCGGTCCGGGCGGCAGCGCAGGCGAAGAGATGGCGCAGCACCCTCTCGTCGACAAGGTGGCGTTCACCGGGTCCACCGAAGTCGGGCGGCGCATCATGCAGCTCGCGTCCGGCACGGTGAAGAAGGTGACGCTCGAACTCGGCGGAAAGTCGGCGAACATCGTGCTCGACGACGCCGACCTCGACCTCGCGGCGGCCGGAGTGTTGTGGGGAACGTTCTTCCACAACGGCCAGGTGTGTGAATCGGGGACGCGTGCCCTGGTGTCGCGCACGATCTACGACGAGTTCGTCGGCCTGCTCGTGGAGCGCGCCGGCAAGATCGTCATCGGCGACAACATGGACATGGGCACCGACCTCGGACCGCTGGTCTCGCCGAGTCAGGCCGACACCACCGAGCGGTACGTGAAGCTCGGCCTCGACGAGGGCGCCAAGCTGTTGTGCGGCGGTGGACGGCCCACGGGCCTGGCGGCCGGGCTGGACCCGACCGCGTACTTCGAGCCCACCATCTTCGAAGCCGACAACTCGATGAAGATCGCGCAGGAGGAGATCTTCGGGCCCGTGTTGTGCGTGATCCCCTTCGACTCCGACGACGAGGCGATCAAGATCGCGAACGATTCGATCTACGGTCTCGGCGGCGGCGTGTGGTCGAAGAACCTGGACCGCGCGCACTCGGTGGCCGCGGAAATGCGTACCGGAACCGTCTGGATCAACGACTACCACATGATCACCGCAACCGAGCCGTTCGGTGGCTACAAGCAGTCGGGGATCGGCCGCGAACTCGGTGATTACGGCTACAACGAGTACCGCCAGATCAAGCACGTGTGGCAGAACACGGCCACCGATCGCAACGGTTACCTGCACTTCTCGGCGCTGAGCAGCAACATTTGAACGTGACCGGCACCGCCGCGGCGGCGCGCATCGTCGAACGGGCGAAGCGCGACCGTCGCGGCGCGTTGGTCTTCGCGATCGGGACGGGCTGTTGCGAGTCGACCGCACCGTTCCTCTACGAAGATTTCTGGCCCGGGCCGGACAGCGAGCCGGTCGGTGAGGTCGGGGGAGTGACGGTGTTCGCGCCCGAGTTCCTCCGTGCGCTCTACCCGGCCGACGACGGCTTCGTCGTCGATGTGGAAGAAGGCGTCATCGCCGAGTCGATGTCCATCGAGACCGAGTACGGCGCTCGGTTCGTGCTGCGTGATCGCGAGGGCGCGGCGGTCGAACGGTCTTCCGCGCCGGTCTGTGACGTCCCCGAGTCCGTCTCTGCGCTCCGCAGCCGGGGCCAGCAGGAATTGCCGGAAGCACTGCGCCGGGCCCGGATGCGGTAGCTGCGCCGAGCGGTGGTTGTGTCCGACCACGGCGGATCCCTAACATCCGCTGGGTTGCATTGATTCGATGGGGGTCGTTTGTGAAGCGTCGTCGCGGTATTCGTCCGTTCCCGACCATTGCGGTGGCGCTTGCGCTCGCCGCCGGGACCCTTCCCATCGGCGCGGTGCCGGCCGCCGCGGCCGCGTTCCAGATGTCACTGGTGGGTGGGGGCTTCGGCCTCGGTAATCAGCAGGGCTCGCAGCTACAAGGCGCGGTCACCGAGTGCCAGGACGGGCTCGACAACGAGATGCGCGCGCCGTTCGGTGCTCCCGACGCGCTCGTCGACTTCGGCAATGACCCCCAGTGCACGAGCATCTACGACAGCAGCGAGACCCAGGGGGGATTCCAGGCGCCCGACCCGATCGAGTTCACCGGCACCATCGACGGTTCCGCGAACTTCTCCGTGTCCGGGACCTTCACGCCGTTCCAGTTCGTGACCACCTCAGCCACACCGCCCGCGGCCTTCTTTCCGAACGCGGACGTGTGCGACGACGACCTGCTCGTCGCCAAGGCAAATACCGCGTTCAGCGAGCTCGGAGCGCAGACCGGCAACCTCCTGGCCGGCACCTTGACCATGCGGCTGCAGCTCGACACGTCGCTCGACATCCAGTGCGACACCGACCTCGGTGCCGGCACGCAGTGGAAGGCCTTCGACATCGACGGCGCCGGCGGTCAGGCACCGTGGGGCGACGCGGCCCCGGTGCAGTGCGCGCACGACGTGACGTCGACCAACCCGTCGGCCAGCGGCGACAGCGCGCCCGGGAGCCTGAACAAGGTGCAAGACCCCGCGGTGACCAGCGCCATGGCCGGCGGGAACCTCAAGCCGGTGCTCCTCTTCGGCGATGTGTTCGACTCCGTCCCGCTGTCGTCGCCGGACACGCGTTGCGGGTTCTTCAACACCTTCGTGTTCGGGACCGCGAGCGCGGACAACAGCACCTCCCAGTGGGCGTTCATCGTCTCCGGCTACGACTACACCGACCTCCCCGGCATCGATGTGAACGTCGGTGACGTCACGGTGCCGGAGGGCGACGGAGGCCTGGGCGCGCGCGGTTGCGGACTCGTCGACTGCAAGAACATGGCCACGGTGGTGGTGTCATTGAGCGCGCCCGCCACTGTCGACTCGACGGTCACGGTCATTGCCGACAACACCACCGGGGGTTCGGCGAACGGAACGCTCAGGGGCACGGAGCTGACGCCGCTTCCCGCGGACTATCGGGCCACCACAGCGGCCAAGCCGCGCGTGCTGAGGATCTTGGCGGGGAAGAGCACGGCGAAGTTCACGATCCCCATAACGCCCGACCAGACCAAGGAGTCCAACGAGTCGGTCGTCGTCAAGGTGATCGGCGCGTCGAGCGGGCTCACCCTGAACGACGAAATCGGCTTGCTGACCATCGTCGATGACGACGACGCGGTCGAGCCGGACATCCGTATCGCGATCGGTGATGCGACCGTCTACGAGACCGGATCGGCGGTGGCCTGCGGGGGCACGCTCAGGTGCCTGGGAACGGCCGTCATCCCGATCCAGGCGTCCAGCCCCGTACTCGTCGACACACTGCTCTCGTACACGATCACCAACGGATCCGACGTCTCGGGCGTGTTCGCAGGCGCGACCGCAGTCAACGGCAGAACGATCGGCGACGACTTCAAGCCCGTCACGGTGGCGAGGACCAAGCTGCTGAGGGTCGGAAAGACGAGCCTGGTTCTGGTGGTGCCGATCCTCTCGGACAACGTGGACGAGAACGGAGTCTTCTCGGCCGAGACCTTCACGGTGACCGTGAGCGGCCCGGGAGTGGTCGACGGGATCGGGACCGTGCGCGTGTTGAACGACGACGTCTGATTCGGCGTTCTACCGAGGAGCGGGCGCGTTCGCAGGCGAATAAAATAATGGCCCGGAAGTAGCTTCTGGCCTATTATAATGGTCAAATGAAGCGGACCCGCCCGTACTCGCCGCTCGCACTCGAAGCCGCTCGGTTGCTCGGCGGCCACGTGGCGGCGGCGCGGCGCGAACAC
>JANPMG010000005.1:0-2422 GCA_031422675.1 Acidimicrobiia bacterium
CATCCAGCTGTCGTGCTCGTGGAACACGTGACGGACATCGAGTCCGAGGTTCCGGCCCGGCGTCGACAGATCGAGGGCGAACACGCCACCGGGCTCCAAGGCATCGAACACGCGCGTGGCCACGACGGCGAGTGCGTCGAGACCCGCTCGCGGATCGGTTGCGTAGTTGAGGACCTCGCCCGTGGCGGCGACGGCCACCGAGGGAGGGATCTCCGCATCGAGCGCCGGGCCGACCGCGAACGTCCCGGACGGCGCGTTGGTGCGCGCGAGGTCGATCATTGCGTCGGAGATGTCGACCCCGGTCACCGTATAGCCGCGCTCGATCAGGAGCGCGGCGAGGATCCCGGAGCCACAACCGAGGTCGGTGACGTGGCCCGAGGCCAACTCCGCCGCGGTCAGCCGATCGCCGATCAACCGCGCCGCGTCAGCCGCCAGGTCTCCGAAGCGCGTGTGATGGATGAGCGCCTGGTCGGGTCCGTAGTAGGGCACTCGGAGAAACGGCATTCAGATGGCGTCGGGTCGGAGCAACGCGTCGATTCCACCGTCGACGAACACGATCGAGCCGTGGACGTAGGCGGCGGCCGGTGACAAGAGGAACTCGATGACCGACGCAACCTCGTCGGGCGAACCGATCTCACCCGTCGGTACCGGCAGCCCTCGGATGAGCGGCCCGAACACCGGGTCGTCGAGTCCCTCCTGCAACAACGGTGAACGGAACGGCCCCGGTGCGACGGCATTGATGCGCACCCCTCGGCCGCCCCACTCGGTCACCCGGCGGCGGACGGATCGGGCGACGGCGACCTTGCTCGATGCGTACACGGAGTTCCCGGGGAGCCCGGCCGCAATCGACCGCGCCCGTTCCTCGTCACCGGCGAGAAAGGCCGCGACCAGATCGGCATCGACGGTGGGATCGATCGTGGTGGAGTTCGAGGAGATGACAACGCATGCGGAGTCGGTTCCGGCCGCGAGGACGTCGAAACAACCATCGAGGAAGGCCACGGCGCCGAAGTAGTTCACCGACGCGATCAGGGCGTGATCGGGAACCTGCGGGCCGAGCCCCGCGCACGGGATCAGGCCATCCAGCGCACCGCCGACGAGCGCCAACGACTCGGCGACCGCCCGAGTCCGACCGTCGACCGTCCCGAGATCTGCAATGACGTCGGCGTCCCGCAAGTCCACCGTGACCACGCGATCTCCGCGATCCCCGCGATCACGCAGCCGCGCCGTCACTGCCGCCCCCAACCCCGACGCCGCGCCGGTGACCAGATATGTAGACATCTCGAACCCTCTACTCGCTGCCGTCTATTTGGTAGCAGTTGGTGCAACAAGGCCGCCACACGCGTGGGTGATCGGGAGGGGGGTGGCCGCAAGCAGGAACTCGTACGCGCCGTCGGCGGCACAGTCGTCCGCCAACTCGTCGAGATCCCACTGCTGACCTTGGGGCATTCCCACGTCACGGAGTTCGATCATGTGGGTGGGGAAAAGATACGGATTCGGTCCCGGGCACGGGTAGGGCTCGAACACGTGGGTGTCGTTGGCGATCGCGGCGATGTCGTGATCGTGCAGCCACTCGACCGCATCGAGACCGATACCGGGCGAGATGTCGGCGTACCGATTGCGGTCGCCCACGCGCAGCCAATACATCTGGCCGGTCCGGACGAGCACCACATCCCCGGCCGCGGCGCGCAGCGAGGCCGCGTCGAGGCAGGCGTCCAGATCCGCGCCCGTCACCGCGTACGGCTCGTCGAAATACGAGACACCTTTGAGTCGGGCGACGTCACACAGCAGGCCGCGGGTGACCAACGGGCCGAAGTGTTCGATCCCGAGCTTGGTCGCACCCGTTTCCATCGTGATGGCGGAGGCCGGAACATCGTTGTAGAGCTTGCCGTCGTACCCGGCGTGCGCGAGTGCGTCCCAATGGGTGGCCGACTGCGTCCCGGTCACCACCTCGTCGTCGCTGGTGGCGAAATCCCGGGCGTCGCCACTGAAGGCGAACGACGCTTGCAACATGGTCAATGCCGGGTTCTTCCGGCCGAGGATCCGCCCGGTCTGGGGGCCGTGCTCGTCCATCGGGATCGACAGCGAGAACGACATGCCCCGCCGGACTGCGGCCGCGCCGCGCACCACGGCCGCGGCGTCGATCAGGTTCAGGGTCCCGCGCTGGTCATCGGGTCCCCACCGGCCCCAGTTCGAGACCCGCGCTGCGAGCGCGGCCTGTTCCGCATCGAGTGGCCCCGGTCAGTCCGCGTAGGCCGTGCGGAGCTCGTGCTTGAGCACCTTGCCGGTGGGATTGCGCGGCAGCACGTCGATGATCTCGAGCTGCTCAGGGATCTTCTGCACCATGAGTCCCTCCGCTTTGCAGAACTCGAACACGTCGGCCAGCGTCACCGGGTCCGCGGGATCCGCCGGTACCACCACCGCA
>JANPMG010000006.1:0-1774 GCA_031422675.1 Acidimicrobiia bacterium
AACCACGCTCGCTGAACCAGCAGAGCATCGCGTCGACGTCCTGGCTGACGTGCGGGCGGTTGTTCAGCCGGCAGATCATGTCGCCGCGACTCACGTCGAGATCGTCGCTGAGCCGGATGGTCACCGACATTGGCGGGATCGCCTCCGAGATTTCCTGGCCGTAGAGGTCGATGCCAGCGATGCGCGTCGTCAGCCCCGAGGGCAGGATCAGAACCTCGTCACCGGGGCGGAAGGTTCCGCCCGCGACCTGACCGGCGTACCCGCGATAGTCGTGCCACGCGTCGCTCATCGGCCGGATCACGAACTGCACCGGGAACCGGGCGTCGATGAGGTTGCGGTCCGAGCCGATGTAGAGGTGCTCCAGGTGGTGCAGCAGCGTGGGGCCGTCGTACCACGGCATGCTCGGGCTGTGGCTCGTGATGTTGTCGCCGTGCAGCGCGGAGACCGGAATGAACGTGAGGTCGGTGATGTCGAGCTTGCCCGCCCACTCCCGGAACTCTTCCGAGATGCGATCGAACACGAGCTGGTCGTAGTCGACGAGATCCATCTTGTTCACGCAGAGGACGAGGTGACGGACCGACAACAACGACGCGATCACCGAGTGACGGCGCGACTGCTCGACGACGCCGTGACGGGCGTCGACGAGGATCAGCGCGAGGTCAGCGGTCGACGCGCCCGTGACCATATTGCGCGTGTACTGCACGTGGCCCGGGGTGTCCGCGATGATGAACTTGCGGCTCGGTGTGGCGAAGTAGCGGTAGGCGACATCGATCGTGATGCCCTGCTCCCGTTCGGCCCGGAGGCCGTCGGTGAGGAGCGCGAGGTTCGTGTAGTCGAAACCCTTCTCGCGTGAGGTGCGCTCCACGGATTCGAGCTGATCCTCGAAGATCTGCTTCGAGTCGAGCAACAGACGACCGATGAGCGTGCTCTTGCCGTCGTCGACGGAGCCCGCAGTGGCGAAGCGGAGCATCTCCATCAGAAGTAGCCCTCTTTCTTCCGGTCTTCCATGGCCGCTTCGTTGAACTTGTCGTCGCCGCGCGTGGCACCGCGTTCGGTGATGCGAGACGCGGCCACCTCGATGATGATCTCCTCGGCGGTGGCGGCAGGAGACTCGACCGCGCCGGTGAGGGTGGCGTCGCCCACGGTGCGAAACCGAACTGTGAGCTCCTCGAGTTCCTCGCCGGGGAGCAACGACACGTGGGGCGTGAGCGCCAGCAGCATTCCGTCGCGCCGGAACACCTCACGCTTGTGGGCGAAGTAGATGGACGGAAGCTCGATGTCCTCGCGTGCGATGTACTGCCACACGTCCATCTCGGTCCAGTTCGAGATCGGGAACACTCGAATCTGCTCGCCCTTGCGAATGCGGGCGTTGTAGAGGTTCCAGAGCTCCGGGCGCTGGTTCTTGGGATCCCACTGGCCGAAGTCGTCGCGGAAACTGAACACGCGTTCCTTGGCCCGGGCCTTGTCCTCATCGCGACGACCGCCGCCGAACACCGCGTCGAAACCGTGCTCGGTGATGGCGTCGAGAAGGGTCACGCTCTGGAGCCGGTTCCGGCTGGCCTTCGGACCGGTTTCCTCGTGCACCCGACCCTCGTCGATGGACTTCTGCACCGAGGCGATCACGAGCGGGGTGCCCAGTTCAGCGGCACGCCGGTCCCGGAAATCGAGGACCTCGTCGAAGTTGTGGCCCGTGTCGATGTGCAGCACTGGAAACGGGATGCGCGCCGGCCAGAAGGTGGGCAGGACGGTCGAGATCTCCGGCTTCGTGGTGGGG
>JANPMG010000007.1:0-4804 GCA_031422675.1 Acidimicrobiia bacterium
GTACAGCTGCGTGTCGGTCATTTCGGTTCCTCTCACAAAGGATGTGGTGCCCGCACGCTACGCAGGTGTCGTCCGGCGGTCCATCCCCGCCACCGCATGGGCCGATATGCACACGGGGCGGGCGCGGGCAGACCAAACTCGGCGCCATGAAATGGATGCGATCCTCTGTCACCGGGCGATCTCGTTCGATCATCCCGTGCCTGGTCGCCGTCGCGATCCTCGCGACCGGATGCTCGTCGGAGGGTAGATCGTCGACGAAGAAACCATCGACGAGCCGTGGGACCACGCCGGGTGCCGGTGCGGGCGCGGTGGTGGTCACGGTCGCCGGAGACATCGCGAGCGGGTCGAGCGACAACGCGCGGGCGACGGGCGATCTCGTGCGCGCCACCAATCCTGCGTGGGCGCTGACGCTCGGCGACAACGCGTATCCGGACGGGAGCGACGACGACTTCCGGGTCCGCTACGAGCCGACGTGGGGAAGCTTCCGGACCAAGACGCTTCCGGCACCGGGTAATCACGAGTACCACACGCCTGACGCGGCCGGATACTTCAACTACTTCTTCGACGGTGTTCGCGCCGGCAACGAATATCGCGCCTATGCACTCGGCCGCGGGTGGCGCGGCTACTCGTTGAACTGTGAGATCGATTGCGACACGGACTCGGCGCAGGTCAGTTGGCTGCGCGCCGACCTCGCCGTCCACCCCGACGCGCACGTGATCGCATATCTCCACCGACCCCGCTACTCGTCCAGCAGCAACCACGGTTCGCAGGACGAGGTCCAGCCGCTGTGGGAAGTCCTCGAGACCGCGGGCGCGGACCTCATCCTCGGAGGGCACGACCACCTCTATGAACGGTTCGCTCCGCTCTCACCCACCGGAGCGCCGACGGCGGCGGGCCAGGGGATCCGGAGTTTCGTCGTGGGGACCGGCGGCGCCGGCCTCTACGGGATCGGGACACTGCTCCCGGGATCCGAGGTGCGCATGGAGCAGTACGGCATCCTTCGGCTCCGCTTGTTCGCGGATCGGTACGAGTGGGCGTTCCTCGCTACGGATGGCACCACCCACGACGTCGGCCAGCAGGCCACGCGCCAACGCCCGCCGAAAGGTTCATGACCCGGGGTGTGCACCTACTCCTGATACGGCCGGCACGACGGGTTGCGCGGTTGGCCGCGCCACGCTCCGCGACAGCCGATGCCACGCAGCGCGAACGGGGGTCAACACGAAGTTCGCCGGTCCGTCATCGCGCGCTCGCGGGTCCGTAGGCTCGCATCCGGCGGATGTTCCGACGGCGGCGGAGGCTGCGGTGGCCGGAGGTTGGCGGATCTCGAATGCGGACGAACTGATCGCGCTGCGGCGCGCCCGGGTCGAGGCCCGGACCCAACGCACCGAGGAGTCGTGGAACCGGCTCGCCGCGTGCGTCGCGCGCTGCGAGCAGCTCGGCCTCTTGGATGACGACACCGACGCCGACGTCGACCGCAGCGACGAGCGCGGAGCCGCGTCTGCGCGCAACGACTCGGCACCCGGCACGAACCCTCCGCGCTACGCAACCGCCGACTGAGACCCAAGGGCTGAGCGGCCAGCGCCACGAAAGGCCTTCCGCCCGGATCATCCGGGTCTTTGGTCCCTTCCGCGGTTGGGCCGGGTTCGCTTGACTGAACTTTCGATCCGCCGTTTCGCGCGGACTTGGAAGGGATACTCATGCGTCGTCGCACACTGGACCTGTTCTTCGTCATCGGAGGTTTCGCACTCGCGGCGCTGCTGGCAACCCTTGGGTTCGTCATGCAATCCAACGCCGACTTCGCGAACGACTACGTGCGCGACCAACTCTCCCAGCAGAAGATCGTCTTCACCCCAGTCGCGAACCTGAGCGATGGGGAGAAGAAGGCCGAATGCCTGGTCGCCAATCAGGCAAAGCCGCTGACGACGGGTCCGCAAGCGGCGTGTTATGCCAACCGGTACATCGCGTTCCACCTCACCGAAGTGAACGACGGCAAGACCTACGCCGAGACCAGTGGCGAGTCCCGTGCCGCCAAAGCTGCCGCCGACGAGGCCAAGGCGTCGGGCGCCACGAACGCCACCACCCTCGCGCAGGAAGCCACCGTCCTCGACGGCAAGACCCAATCGCTGTTCCGCGGCGAGACGCTGCGCGGGCTGCTCCTCACCTCGTACGGCTTCAGCGAGTTCGGGCGGAAGGCCGATCAAGCAGCGACCGTCGCTTTCATCGCGGCCCTCGTCCTCCTCCTGGCGTCCATCGCCGGGACCGCCCACTTCCTGCGCACCCCGAAAGAAGAAGTCGTCGAGTAGGCGCCCTACACGGTCTCGAAGCTCCCGAGGCCGTAGTCGCCGGCGATGGTGGTGCGGTGCATACAGCGACCGTGTTCGGGAGCCATGCCCGAGACCGAATGTAGGACCCGCCAGTTGTCCCAGATCAGCATGTCGGTCGGCCGCCACTGATGGAAGTAGCTGAGGTCCTGCGCCGCGGCGACGATCTCGTCACACACCGCGGCGAGCAACGCATCGCCGTCGGCGTCTTCGTGACCCGCGAGGCCTTGGGCCATCCACGGTGACACGTGGAGCACCTTCTCCCCCGTCGAGCGCGTCCACACCGCGGGATGCAACGCGCGCGGCCGATCGGCGAACTCTTCCATCACCGCTGCGGCCTCGCGCGACGGCTCGATCTCGGTGAAGTGGTCCGGCCGACCGAAGCGGAGATTCCCGAGGATCACGTCCATCGCGTAGAGGACGGTCTCGCCCTCGATGCGACCTCGAAGCTCGGGTGAGAGCGCGTCGTACAACGCGATGCCGTCGACGAAACCGGTGCGCCCACCTTCGGGCGCAACCTCGACTGCGCGCAGCACACCGGCGCGGTTGAGTTCGTTGTTGTAACAGTGGTCGAAGTGCCACGGCAGCCATTGCGACAACACCTGCCCGTCGAGCTTCACCATGCCCGGCTGGTTGGGCTCGTGACGGATCTCGATCACGCCGAGCGCACCGCCGGCGCGCGGCGTCGCCTGACTCGGGTGGTCCTTCAACGGGCCGATCGCAGCGCTGAGCGCCACCTGCATCTGCGGCGTCGGTTCGATGTCGGTGAACACGAGCAGTCCGAACTGCTCGAACCGGTCCTTGATCTCCGTGCGCAGGCCGGCATCGGTCAGGCCGGCACGGGTGACACCGCCGACGCACGCACCGAACGCAAGGTCGTCGCGGATGACATCGACCGTGATGGCGCTCATGACGGGCTCCCCTCGTTTGCAGATGCGCTGATCGTGTCGTCCGCCCATTCGACGAGTTGGGGTACGAGCAACGGCCAGCGCACGAACAGCGATCCCGTCGCTTCGATCGCAGCTCGGCGTTCGTTCCACTCGTCGTCGCCCCACGGCGGCTCGACCAACGTTGCGTCCGGCAGGCCGGCGGCGAGCATCTCGGACGTGGCCCGGGTGTGCGACATGTCCAGCGGGCCACTGCGAAACACGAGGATCGGCACACGCAGACGCGCAATGTCGGCGGCGCTGAGACCGGGCACGAGCGCATCGTCGCACGGGCAGTACGCGAGCGCCCAGCGGTCCATCACGTGGAGAAACTCGTCCCGGTCCATTGCGAGGAAGCGTTCCCGGTTGCGCGGATTCCGTTCGATGGTTTCCTGCCACTGATCGAGCGCGACGACCGCATCCATCCCGCCGTGCCACGCCGCGTCGATCGACGGCATGCAGTAGTAGCTGGCGAGTTGCAGCAGGCCCGGCACTCCGCCACTGATCCACCACATCGCGAGTCCGGCGGCTGCATCAGGATTGCGGGCGGCGGTGAGGAGCGAGACCCGCGCGCCGCCGGAACCGCCGGCGATCACCGCGGGGCCGAGGTCGAGATGACGGAGCAGCGCGCCGAGCGCGTCGGCCTGGACTTCGGACTCCGACGGCCCGGCGAAGACCACCGACGACGCGCCGCAGTTCGGACGGTCCCAGGTGAGGACCTGTCGGCCGGTGGCGGCCAGGGTCTGCGCCATCGCGGCGAGTCCCGGATCCTCCCTTGTGAACCGGCCGCCCGGGGTCAACACCCACGGCTGACCCTGACCCACCAACTCGTAGGCGATCTCGATTCCGTCCAACTCGGCGACCGGCATGCTCGATCTCCCCCCGTGCGACGCCCCGTTCTACCAGCCCTCCGCCGGCGCTCGGCCCGCTCATCGTCGCGTTGTCACACCCTCGTGTCATCCTGAGTCCGAGCCCGATTCCGGGTGATCCGCACGCTCCGGGCGCGCCTGCTCATCCGCCCGTTCCCTGGAGTCATCCGTGCGTGTCGTCGACCCGAAACCCGATCTGCTGTTCCGCCAGTTCGCGCCACTCCGCCTCGTCGCTCGGCGCTTGAAGAGTTCCGCCGTCCCCGCCGCGGCGTGCTTCGACCCGGACGACTTCATGCTCATGAGTTGGTGTCACCCGGACCGGCCCGCCACCATCTCGTTGTTCAAGCATGTGGGCACTCGCCGCTACCTCAACCTCGATGCCGACGGCAACGCGTATCGGTACGTGACACCGGCGGCCGGCAATCCCAATCGCGCCGGCACCTACGTCCCCCATAAGTCGTGGCGCGAGACGCTGGACGACCTCGGCCTCGGGGACCAGGACGGGATCGGTGACGGGCCCGGGATGGCGAGCGAGCGATGACCGTGACCGAGGCGCGTAGAATCGCGCTGCTCGAAGCTGCCCAACAATGTCTGGGACGAGAAGTGGCGATCACGCTCATGGAGATGCTGCCCCCATCAGGGTGGGGTGACGTTGCCACCCGCCAACGAGTCGACGCGCTCGAACACG
>JANPMG010000008.1:0-97195 GCA_031422675.1 Acidimicrobiia bacterium
TTCGTCATCGTCTTCGCGCTCCTGGCGTGGAAAGCCTGGCCGGCGATCAAGAAGTCGCTCCAAGACCGTGAGGACAAGATCCGCGGCGACCTGGAGCACGCGGAGTCGGTCCGCAACGAGGCGGACAAGGAACTGGCGGACTACCAGCGTCAGCTCGCGGACTCCCGGAACGAGGGTGGACGGATCATCGAGGAAGCCCGCCAGTCGGCCGAGCAGGTTCGCAAGGATCTGATCGCGCGCGCCGAGGCGGACGCCGCGGAGATCCGGGCGCGGGCCCAGGAAGACGCGAAGGCGGCGTCGGAGCGGGCCATGGCCGATGTCCAGTCTCAGGTCTCGGACCTCTCGATCGAGTTGGCCGAGCGCATCGTCCGCCAGAACCTGGACAAGGCCACTCAGATCCAGTTGATCGAGAACTACATCAACGAGGTCGGAGGCACTCGCCGGTGAGCAGGGTCGTCGAACGAAGGGCGGAGCGACCATGAGTGCGCGCACCGATGCTTACGCGGACGCATGTCTCGCTGTCGCGCGCGCCGAAGGCCAACTCGACGCGATCGAGGACGATCTGTTCCGGTTCTCGCGCACCCTCGAGGGGAGCGACGACCTGCGCATGGCACTGACCGATCCGTCGTTGCCCGCCGCCCGTCGCATCGCGGTGGTGGAGCAGCTCATGGGCGGCAAGGCCCTGCCGGCGAGTACGTCGTTGGTGTCGGCGATCGTCGGCGCCGGTCGGGCGAGCGAACTGCCCGAGATCGTGAACACGTTCTTGGAGAAGGCGGCCACCGAACGGGGCCACGAGGTCGCCGAAGTGCGCTCCGCGATCCCACTCGACGACGCGCAGCAGCAGCGCCTCACCGAGGCCCTGTCGAGCGCGACCCGCAAGCAAGTCGAAGTCAAAGTCGTGGTGGACGCGACCGTCCTCGGGGGACTGGTCGTGCGCATCGGCGACACCGTGATCGACGGTTCGGTCCGTCACCGGCTCGAGCAACTCAAGGGAACGATCTGACGCATGGCTGAACTCACTATCAATGCAACCGAGATCGCGGCGGCGCTGCGAGCGCACGTCGAGTCCTTCTCGCCCACCCTCGAGCAGGAGCAGCTGGGTCGCGTCCTGGAAGTGGGCGACGGCGTGGCGCGGGTCGCGGGTCTCCCCGGCGCCGCGGTCAACGAACTCCTCGAGTTCGAGAACGGCCTGCTCGGACTGGCCCTGAACCTCGACGAAGCCACCATCGGCGCGGTCGTGCTCGGCAAGTCCGACGAAGTCGCCGAGGGTCAAGCGGTCAAGGCCACGGGACGCATCCTCTCCGTGCCCGTCGGCGATGCGCTGATCGGCCGGGTCGTGAACGCGCTCGGACAGCCCATCGACGGCAAGGGTCCGATTCCGTCGGACACCGAGCGGCGCATGGAAGTCCAGGCTCCCGGCATCGCCGGCCGCAAGCCCGTTCACGAGCCGTTGCAGTCCGGCATCAAGGCCATCGACGCGATGACGCCCGTCGGTCGGGGCCAGCGGGAACTCATCATCGGTGACCGCAAGACCGGCAAGACCACCGTCGCGATCGACACGATCCTGAACCAGCGCGGCCAGGGCGTGAAGTGCATCTACGTTGCGATCGGGCAGAAGTCGTCGTCGGTCGCCCAGACCGTCGGCACACTCACCGAACACGGCGCGATGGACTACACCGTGGTCGTCAACGCGCCCGCCGGTGACGAAGCGGTCTTCAAGTACCTCGCTCCGTACGCCGGTTGCGCGATGGGTCAGCACTGGATGGACAACGGTGAGGCCGCCCTCATCGTGTACGACGACCTCTCGAAGCAGGCCGAGTCGTACCGCCAGATCGCATTGCTCCTGCGGCGCCCACCGGGCCGTGAGGCGTACCCCGGCGACGTGTTCTACCTCCACAGTCGGCTCCTCGAGCGCGCCGCCAAGCTCTCGGACGCGCTCGGCGCGGGTTCGCTCACCGCGCTGCCCGTCATCGAGACCAAGGCGGGTGACGTTTCGGCGTACATCCCCACCAACGTGATCTCGATCACCGACGGCCAGATCTACCTCCAGGACGATCTCTTCAAGTCCGGTGTGCGCCCGGCGGTGGATGTGGGCATCTCGGTTTCTCGAGTGGGAAGCGCGGCGCAGACCAAGGCGATGAAGTCCGTCGCCGGAACGCTGAAGCTGGACCTCGCGCAGTTCCGTGACCTCGAGGCCTTCGCCACGTTCGGTTCCGAGCTCGACGCGGTGTCGAAGGCGCAGTTGGACCGCGGGTACCGCCTGGTCGAGTTGCTGAAGCAGCCGCTGAACTCGCCGATGTCGGTCGCCGAGCAAGTCGTCTCGATTTACTGCGGTACGAACGGCATCCTGGACGACCTGCCGGTCGAGCAGGTGAAGGCGTTCGAGACAGAGCTGCTGGACACGTTCCGGACCCGCCACGCGGATCTCATGGGCACCATCGCCGACACCGGCGCGATGCCAGACGAGACCGCGATGCGGCAGGCCGTCGACGACTTCAAAGCCGCGTTCGTTGCCAAGCAGGCTGCCGCGTCCGCCGACGCCACCGCCGCGGCACCCGAACTCGACGCCGACGCCGAGGCCCTCGGCGCCGCCGCTTCCAACAAGACCCTCAACACGGAATAGGACGAGCCACCTATGGATGCGCTCGCGACACGCGCGAGGAGAATGGCCAACGTCACTGTTGCGCTGAACGCAGCCCGCGGTCTGCAGAGCGAGGGACGAGCGGCGCAGGCTCGCCAGCGAGCGAACGGCCGCGAGCCCTGGACGGATGGAGCGATGGTCCCGGTGTGCACGACGCCTTTCCTCGCGCGGGCTCGCAGTGAGCGAGCGCAACAGGCGGTCCCGCAGAGAGCGAGCGATTAGAGATGGCGGGCGGTCAGGAGCGGATTCTCAAGCGGCGCATCTCGAGTGTGCAGTCGACGAAGAAGATCACGCGCGCGATGGAACTCATCGCCGGCAGTCGGATCGTCAAGGCGCAGCAAGCAGTGCACGCCGCGGTCCCCTACAGCGAGCAGATCACGGAGGTGGTTCGTGACCTCGGAGCGACGGGTGGCGGTATTGCGAGCCCGCTGCTGACGCCCCGTCCGGAGATCCGCCGCGTTGCGCACGTGGTCATCGCCGCCGACCGGGGCCAGTGCGGCGCGTACAACTCGTCGGTCATCCGGGCCGCGGAAGGATCGATGAACGAGCAATCGGACCTGGGTCGGGACTACGCGCTCATCGTCGTGGGCCGTAAGGTCGAGAGCTTCTTCCGCTACCGCAACTTCAAGATCGACTACGCGTTCACGGGCTTTTCGGACAAGCCGAGCTACGAGGACGCTCGCGCGATCGGCCAGGCCGTGACCACGTCCTTCCTCGCCGAGAAGTTCGACATGGTCGAGCTCATCTACACCCGTTTCGTCAGCGCCGGGAGCCAAGAGGTCGTCCGCCGTCCGCTGGTCCCGCTCGAGCGTGACGTCGTCTCCGGTGGTGACGGCAAACCCGGCGAACCGGGCGACGACAACATGAGTGCGAGCTACGAGTTCGAACCGGCCCCCGATGCCATCCTGGATGCGCTGCTGCCGCGCTACGTCGAAGCCCGTATCTTCGCCGCCCTCTTGAACGCCGCCGCCTCGGAGCACTCCGGCCGCCAGCGGGCCATGAAGGCGGCGACGGACAACGCTGAAGAGCTAATCATCAGCCTGACCCGCATCATGAACCGGGCCCGACAGGACTCGATCACCACCGAGATCATGGAAATCGTCAGTGGCGCCGAGGCACTCCAATCGGGTGCGGCGACTCATGGCGAGGTATTCGACACCCCGATGTCGCTCGGTGACCCCGAGTGACCACCCCGTTCTTCGAGCTGCCAGGAGCGCCCGCATGACGATGACTGCCGACAACGAAACGACACTGAAGGAAGGTCGCGTCGTCGCGATCGCCGGGCCGGTGGTGGACGTCGAGTTCCCGCCCGACTCGCTGCCCGAGATCAACACCGCGCTGCACCTCGACATCGAGCTCGACGGCAAGACGATCCTGGTCACCGCCGAAGTTGCGCAGCAGATCGGCAACGGACGGGTCCGGGTCATCTGCATGAGCCCGACCGACGGTCTGAAGCGCGGCACCGTCGTGCGCAACACCGGTCGCGGTATCACGATGCCCGTCGGAAACGGCGTGCTCGGTCACGTGTTCAACGTGCTCGGCGAGCCAATCGACGTCTCGGCCGACGAGCTGACCGACATCGACGACCGCTGGGAGATCCACCGCGACCCCCCGCCCTTCGACCAGCTCGAGGCGCGCGCGCAGATGTTCGAGACCGGCATCAAGGTCATCGACCTGCTCGAGCCGTACGTGCAGGGCGGCAAGATCGGCCTGTTCGGTGGTGCCGGTGTGGGCAAGACCGTGTTGATCCAGGAGATGATCAACCGGGTCGCCACCCAGCACGGTGGTGTATCGGTGTTCGCCGGCGTGGGCGAACGGACCCGTGAGGGCACCGACCTGTGGATCGAAATGCAGGAGTCGGGGGTCATCGACAAGGCCGCGTTGATCTTCGGTCAGATGGATGAGCCGCCGGGTGTTCGGCTGCGCGTGGCGCTCTCGGCGCTGACCGTCGCCGAATACTTCCGGGACGTGAAGAACCAGGACGTGCTGCTGTTCGTCGACAACATCTTCCGGTTCGTGCAGGCGGGGTCCGAGGTCTCCACCCTGCTCGGCCGTATGCCGTCCGCGGTGGGCTACCAGCCGACCCTCGCGGACGAGATGGGCGAGCTCCAGGAGCGCATCACCTCCACCAAGGGTCACTCGATCACCTCGCTCCAGGCGGTGTACGTCCCGGCGGACGACTACACCGACCCGGCTCCGTTCACCACCTTCACCCACCTCGATGCCACCACCGAACTGTCCCGACAGATCGCGGCACTGGGTATCTATCCGGCGGTGGACCCGCTCTCGTCGACGTCGAACATCCTGGCGCCCGAGATCGTGGGTCAGCGTCACTACGACTGTGCGCGGCGGGTGCAGGTTGTGCTCCAGCGGTACAAGGAGCTCCAGGACATCATCGCCATCCTCGGTCTCGACGAGCTCTCCGAAGAGGACAAGGTCACGGTGAGCCGGGCCCGCAAGATCCAGCGGTTCCTCTCCCAGCCGTTCTTCGTCGGTGAGGTTTTCACCGGTCTGCCCGGCATCTTCGTGCCGGTCCAGGAGACGGTCGAGAGTTTCGAGGCGCTCGTCAACGGCGAACTCGACGACATCCCGGAGCAGGCGTTCTTCAACGTCGGTGGCGTCGAGAGTGTGCTGGCCAAGGCGAAGACGCTCGGAGAGAGCTGAACATGGCTTTCGCCGTCCAGCTGGTCTCGCCCGAGCGCGTCCTCTACGAGGGCGATGCGGAGATGGTCGTGTGTCGCACGACCGACGGTGAGATCGCGTTCCTCCCCGGGCACGTGCCGTTCGTGGGCGCGCTCGGCGTGGCGAAGGTGCGAGTGATCCTGCCCGAGAAGGGCGAGCTTGCGGTTGCGGTACACGGGGGCTTCGTGGAGGTCAGCGCGGATCACGTCACGATCCTCTCCGACGTGGCCGAACTCCCGGAGCAGGTCGACGTCGTGCGCGCACAGACCGCGAAGGAGCAGGCGGAGGTACGGGTCGCAGCCGACGCCGAGGACGAGGATGCGGTTGCTGCGCTTGCACGCGCCGAACTGCGCCTCGAAGTCGCCGCCTCGGACTGAGCAACCGGCGTTTCCAGCCTGGTTCGACGCGTCCGCGGACGCGTTTCGGAGGCGGTGGCCGGGGTCCTGCCGGGGCGCGGTCCGGTTGGTGGTGTGTCCAGATTTGAACGCGTCCGCGGACGCGCACTGCGTGCCGCTGGATTCGAACGCGTCCGCGGTCGCGTGAACGTCCGCGGACGCGTGAACGTCCGCGAACGCGTGAACATCCGCGAACGCGTGAACATCCGCGAACGCGTGAACATCCGCGAACACGTGTCGGCGTCGCGAGATTGGAACGCGTCCGCGGACGCGAGTTCGTTCCTGGCGCAAGGCTGTTCGCCGTTTTGAGATGAGTGTCGCACCCTCATTGTAGGTTGTTGCCACGGCTCGTCGGGCCAGCCGAAATGGCCGACCACCCCTTTAGGAACATGCCGCCGAGCCGGTGGCCCAGGTGGACGGGAGTCCTCAATGGTGGTGGCCGAATCGCGAGCGCAGCCGCGTCGGGTGGAGTTGGTCGACGAGTCGATCCCGGAGCGGATTCTCAGCGTCGGGGCAAGCTGGATGACCGCGCAAAGCCTGTTGGTCAATCTCGTCGCGGAGCTCGACGCAACTGGTGAGTGGCAAGTTCTTGGTTCGCCGACGTGTGCTCATTGGGTTGCCGACGCGCTCGACATCGAGCTTTGCACCGCCCGGGAGTGGCTGCGGGTGGGCAAGACCCTCCGCAACCTGCCTAACATCGGTGCGGCGTTCGACTCGGGTCTGTCGTACTCGAAGGTGAGAACCCTGACCCGAGTTGCGACGGCGGAGAACGAGAGCGAGCTGCTCTCATTGGCGTGGTGCACTCCGGCCGGAAGACTCGGGGCGGTGTTGGCCAAGTGGTTGATAGATCGAGAGGAGCCGGAGGAGACCCGCCGTCGCCAGCGCGCCGCGCGGAGTGTGTCGTGGCGGACCGATCCAGACGGGATGATCTTCGGGTCGTTTCGACTCGCTGCGGTCGAAGGCAAGCTGCTGACCAGCGCGATCGACACACTCGTGAGCCGATTCGTGCCCGGCGGGGCGGTGTCATCGGACGCGTCCGCGGACGCGTCGTTCAGGCGATGGCCATCCATCGCGCAGCAGCGCGCCGACGCCCTGGTGAAGTTGCTCACTCAGGGGGGCGGTCACTTCGTGACCGAAGTTGTGATCAACCTTCGTGGGGACGGCGCCACGTATGACGACGGGACCCCGATTCCGTGGTGCGACCTCGAGCGGATGCTGCCTGAGGCCTTCGTCCGGGCGTTGATCCACGATGCCGAGGGCCGTCCGATCAACGCCTCGGCGCGGCGGCGCTCTCCATCCACGCGCCAAAAACGGGTCGTGATGGCGCAAGACCGAGCCTGCGTCGACTGCGGCAGCACGGAGTTTCTCGAGTACGACCATGATCCGCCGTTCGAACAGAGTGGCCAGACGGTGGTCGACGAACTCGTTCCCCGCTGTCGGACATGTCATCGGACCCGTCATCGCGATGACTGTGGGACCGATGGCGGTGATCAGGGCGACCGTGCAGTCGCGCGTCAGTCGAACTTGACGGCTGAGTAGCGCATCAGCTTCTGCCAGCGGTGATCCGAATGAATCGTGCGGATTGTTCCCGACTTGGCCCGCATCACGAGGCTCTCGGTGGTCGCACCGTCACCGCGGTAATGGACCCCCTTCAACAGGTCGCCGTCGGAGATGCCGGTCGCCGCGAAGAAAACCTCCTCGCCTGATACGAGGTCCGTGGTGGTGAGGATGCGGTCGAGGTCGTAGCCGGCGTCGAGGGCTGCTCGCTTTTCTTCATTGTTGCGGGGCCACAGTCGACCGACGATCAATCCGCCGGTGCAGAGCAGCGCACATGCTGCGGTGACGCCCTCAGGGGTGCCACCGATGCCGAAGAGAATGTCCGAGCCGGAACCGGGCGTTGCGACCGAGATCGCGCCGGCGATGTCGCCGTCCTGGATCAGCCGGATGCGCGCGCCGGCTTCGCGGCACTCTTTGATGATCCCGTCGTGTCGGGGCCGGTCGAGGATGACCGCAGTGACGTCGCGCACCTTCTCGCCCTTGGCCTTGGCCACGGCTTCGAGGTTGGCCTTGATCGGGGCATCGAGATCCACGTAGTCGGCGGCCTCGGGCCCGACCGCGATCTTGTCCATGTACACACACGGCCCGGGGTCGAACATCGTGCCTCGTTCGGCGACGGCGATGACCGAGATCGCGTTGTCGCGACCGAGTGAGGTGAGCGTGGTGCCGTCGATGGGGTCGACGGCGATGTCGACGGCGGGTCCGCCGGCGCCGATCTGCTCGCCATTGAACAGCATCGGGGCTTCGTCCTTCTCGCCCTCGCCGATGACGACGATGCCGTCCATCGGGACGGAGTTGAGGACGAGACGCATCGCGTCGACCGCCGCGCCGTCGGCACCGTTCTTGTCACCGCGTCCGAACCACCGGCCGGCCGCCAGCGCCGCGGCCTCCGTGGCGCGGGCCAGATCCATGGCCAGGTTGCGGTCGGGCAGCTGAGGGGCGGTTTCCATCGAGAGATTCTACTGGTAGGACTCCCGTCACATTGCCCTGACGGGAGGCTTGATCCATGGATTTCAGCCCGTGAGTTCGGGGATTACATGTTCACCGAGCAGCGAGATGGACTTCATCACGGACTCGTGGGGGATCTTGTAGGGGTTAAGGAGGCACAGCAGGAGATCGCAGTCGGCGGCGTCATAGCGGCGAGCCACCTCGAGGCAACGCTCCGGCCCCCCGACGATGCACGCGCCGGATTCTTGGAGGTAGTCGAACGTCAGGAGCGAGAGATCGAGTTCGCTGATCATCTGCGCGTAGTCGTAGGTGCCGAGCGGCTTCCCGGCCTGCCACTCGGCGACGGTCCCGATGTGCCAGAGCGCCGTGCGCACGTACCACTCGAAGGATTCCGCGGCTTCGGCGAACGCCTGCTCGTCAGTCTCGGCGCAGTGCACCATCGTGAAAGTGGCGGCCCGCTCATTCACGAACTTGCCGATGGGGACGGCGCGCGTCTGGCCGTCACGGAACAGCTTGATCCGCTCGCCGAGTTCCTCGGGCGGTACCCCGATCGTGAACGAGAGCAGACCGAGACCGAGTTCACCGGCCAGGACGTGACTGTCCGGGTTGGTGGAGGCGACCCACAACGGCGGGTGCGGTTGCTGGAGCGGCTTCGGGTGCAGCCGCCGGGGCGGGACCGTCCACGTGGGACCATCGGCCTCGAATGTGTCCTCGGTCCAGGCCCGGACGACGAGACGTAACCCTTCCTCCCATTGGGCCCGCGTGAGGTTCGGGTCAGCGCCGAAACCCTCGAGTTCCGCCCGGGTCGAGGACCGGCCGGTACCGAACTCGAGCCGACCGTCGGACACGAGATCGACGACGGCCGCCGCTTCCGCCGCGCGCACCGGATGGTTGTACGGATAGGGGAGGAGGCGCACGCCGTGGCCGATCCGCATCGTGGTGGTCTGGGCCGCGATGGCGCCGTAGAGCGCGTCGGGTGCCGAGCAGTGCGAGTACTCGTCGAGAAAGTGGTGTTCGACGGTCCAGAAGGAACTGAACCCGGCGGCTTCACCGTGAACCGCTTGGGTGATGGTGTTCTTGTACGCCACGTGATCACTGTCGGGCCCCCAGGGTTGGGGGACCGGAATCTCGTAGAAAAGGGCGAAATCCATACTCACGAGGTGCTCCCGGGGATTTGACGGGGCGTCAGAATGCCGGGACAGTAACGCGTTCTCGTTGTCTCGCTCGGGGGTCTCATGGGTCGGATGGATGGCAAAGTCGCGGTGATCACGGGTGCCGCGTCGGGGATCGGCGCCGCCACTGCGGTTCGATTCCGCGCCGAGGGTGCGACCGTCGTCGGATGGGATCTCGATCGTGACGACGCCGGCGTCGATGCGTCCGTGGACGTACGGGACGAAGCCGGCATCGAGGCGGAGTTCGCGGCGGTCGTTGCCGCGCACGGCCGAGTCGACGCGGTGGTGCACGCCGCGGGGGTGGCGGGTGGCGGTCCGGCTCACCTCGTGCCGGCCGAGGAGTGGTCACGGGTCATCGACATCAACCTCACCGGCACCTTCTTCGTCGGCAAACACGCGGCGGCGGTGATGCTCGGTCAGGACGCCGTCGACGGCGAGCGCGGCGCGATCGTCAACCTCGCGAGTGTGGAGGGTCTGGCCGGCACCGAGGGGGGCTCGTCCTACAACGCGGCCAAGGGTGGCGTGGTCATCCTGACGAAGAACATGGCCATCGACTACGGCCGATCCGGGATTCGCGTCAACGCCATCTGCCCCGGCTTCATCGACACGCCGATGCTCCAGAGCGTCTTCTCGATGGACGGCATGGAACCGATCAAGCAGGACATCACTGCTGCCCATCAGCTCGGTCGCCTCGGACGGGCCGAGGAGATCGCGGCGGTCGCACTGTTCCTCTGTTGTGCGGACGCGTCGTTCGTCACCGGCGTGGCCCTGCCGGTGGACGGCGGCTACACCGCTGGTCACCGCCACGGGGTGAGCGAGCTGATGGGCCTCGGATGAGCGGCCTCAGGTCCTCGTCGAAAAGATTCGCCCGGTGACCTCGGCTCGGTGATCGCCGCCGTCGCTTCACGGTGGTCGGGTCCACGCGTGGGAGACTGAGCGAATGGCCGAACGCGATTTCTCCACCTACTCGGGCCTCGAGGTCGACCCGGTGTACGGACCGGCGGACGCCGAGCGCCCGGGAGTCTGGCCGTACACCCGCGGCCCGTACCCCGACATGTACCGATCGCGGCTCTGGACGATGCGGATGTTCGCAGGGTTCGGCACTCCCACCGACACCAATCAGCGATTCAAGGAGCTTCTTGCCGCGGGAGCGGCCGGGCTGTCGACAGCATTCGATCTTCCGACCCTGATGGGCAAGGACTCCGACGATCCGATCTCGCTGGGCGAGGTGGGCAAGTGCGGGGTATCGATCGACACGCTGGCCGACGTCGAGGACCTGTACCGAGGCATCGACGTCGGTTCGGTCACCGTGTCGATGACGATCAACTCGCCCGCCCCGATTCTGCTGGCGATGTACGTGGCCGCCGCCGAGCGTGGCGGCGTCGCCCGCTCTGGTCTCGGGGGCACGCTTCAGAACGACACGCTGAAGGAGTACCAGGCGCAGAAGGAGTTCGTGTTCCCGCCGCGCCCGAGTATGCGGCTCGTGAGCGACGTCATTCGGTTCACGACTGCGGAGATGCCGCGTTGGCATCCGGTGTCGATCTCGGGGTACCACATTCGCGAAGCGGGGTCCACGGCCGCACAGGAACTCGCGTTCACCGTCGGCAACGGCTTCGCCTACGTGGAGGCGGCGATCGCCGCCGGTCTCGACGTCGACGAGTTCGCACCGCGTCTGTCGTTCTTCTTCAATGCCCACGTCGACTTCTTCGAGGAGATCGCCAAGTACCGGGCCGCCCGGCGGATCTGGGCACGCTGGATGCGAGATCGCTACGGCGCGCAGCAGGAACGATCGATGCAGCTGCGGTTCCATACCCAGACTGCCGGCGTGTCGCTCACGGCCCAGCAGCCCGAGGTCAACCTCGTACGCACCGCGATCGAAGCGCTCGCGGGGGTGCTCGGTGGCACGCAGAGTCTGCACACCAACTCGTTCGACGAAGCCCTGGCTCTTCCCACCGAGAAGTCGGCGCGGTTGGCGTTGCGGACCCAGCAGGTGATCGCGCACGAAACGCGAGTGACGAACGTGGCGGACCCGCTGGGTGGCTCGTGGTACGTCGAGGAGCTGACCGACGAGATGGAGCGCCAGGCCGAAGCCATCTTCGCTCACATCGAGTCGTTGGGCGCCGGCTCCATGCTCGAAGGCGCGCTGGTCGGGATCGAGCAGGGCTACTACCAGGGTGCGATCGCGCAGGCAGCGTATGACGTGGAACGCAAGCTCAACGACGGCCGCCACACGATGGTGGGGGTGACCGACTTCTTCGAGGGCAACGACGAGCCGCCGCCGCCCATCCTCGAGATCGGCCGTGAGTGCGAGGAGCAGCAACTCAAGCGGTTGGCCGAGGTGAAAGCGGACCGCGACTCGGGTGTCGTCGAGACCGCACTCGCCCGACTGCGCCACGACTGCGCAGATCCGGCGGTGAATCTCATGCCGGCGTTGCTCGACGCGGCGCGTGCGTACGCGACCGTGGGCGAGACGATCGATGCGATGGCCGACGTGTTCGGGCGCTACCGCGAAACGCCGGTGATCTGACTCGATGCTGACCGACGTCGAGTTGAAGGTGGCACGCGCCGCCAAAGGGTTCATGCCCGACGACGAGGGCCTCGCGCTTCACGACGCGGGGCTCGACGGCGGCCGCCTCGGTCCGCTGTTGGAGATCGGGTCGTACTGCGGGAAGTCCGGCGTCTACCTCGGAACCGCGGCCCGGGCCGCAGGCACCGTGCTCTTCACCATCGACCACCATCGCGGCTCGGAGGAGAATCAGGCGGAGTGGGAACACCACGACGCCGAGGTCGTCGATGCTCGGACCGGGCGAATGGACACCCTCCCGTTCTTCCGTCGGACCATCGAGGACGCCGGTCTCGAAGCGTCGGTCGTCGGCGTGCTCGGCGATTCCCCCACGGTCGGTCGCTACTGGACCACACCGCTCGGGTTCCTGTTCATCGACGGCGGACACGCCGAGGCCGTGGCGATGGCGGACTACGACACGTGGGCGGGGCACGTGCTCGCAGGCGGCGTGCTGGCGATCCACGACGTTTTCGAATCTCCCGCCGACGGTGGTCAGGCGCCCTTTCACGTCTGGCAACGAGCGGTCGCCGACGGGTTCAGTCCGCTCACCACCGTCGGTTCGCTGCGCACCCTCCGGCGCTGAATCTCGACGAACCAACACGCGTTTTGCGGCCCGGGGGGTGCGATACGAGCGCGGGTTGGTGGGTCAGCGCGGTTGGTGGTTCAGCGGGGGTCGGCGTTGATGTCGGCGCCGGCGGCGAGGAGTTCCTCGGCCGAGAGGCCGACGGGGAGGCTCTCCCCGCGGAAGAGGCCGGCGGTCGGGCCTTCGCCGCCGAGTGCGTGGGCGGCCAAGACCACCGCGGCGGAGTTCCACGTGGGCTGATCGGCGGTGAAGTACTCGCCGGGCCGATCGAACGCCTCGCCGGCGAAGTTCATGCCGCACCAGTACGCGCCGTCATCGTTGCGGAGGAAGTGCACCCAGGTGAAGAGGTCCAGGGCCTGGTCGGTCTCGCCGATCGCGTCGAGGGCCATCACCAGTTCGCAGGTCTCGGCCGCGGTCACCCACGGTTGGTCCGAAACGCAGCGCACGCCCCGCCCGGGTACCACGAAGGTGTCCCAGGACCGCGCGATCCGAGCCTGGGCGGGTTCACCGCGCAGGACGCCGCCGAGGATGGGGTAGTACCAGTCCATCGCCCACCGCGACTTGTCCAGGAAGCGCTCCGGGCGGTGTGCAATGGCGATCGCCAGCGCGCCGACGGACAGCTCCCAGTCCGGCCGCTCGTGACCGAGCCGTTCAGCGATGGCGATCGCACAACGGAGCGAATGGTGGATGCTCGACGACCCGGTCAGCAGCGCGCCGTCGTCGGGGTCGTCCGCCCGCCACGCGATCTCGCCGGTCTTGGTCTGGAACTCGAGCGCGTGATCGATGGTGAGCTCGACGACCGGCCAGTACGCGCGCAGAAACGCGGTGTCGCCGGTGGTGAGGTAGTGATGCCAGACGCCGGTCGCGACATAACACGCGACGTTGGTGTCGAGGGTCTTGTCCGAGACCTCGGTCCCCACGTAGTACGAGTGCCACGACCCGTCGGGGTTCTGCATGCGCCGGAGCCATTCGTACGCGCGTACCGCGTGCTCGTGGTGGCCGCCGATATCGAGGGCCATTGCGGCCTCGACCAGGTTCCACGGGTCGGTCTTCCCGCCGGGAACCCACGGAATGTTTCCGTCCGCGGTCTGCACCGACGCGATGGCGTCCGCAGTCTGGTGGAGGTGTCGAGCCTCAAAGATTCCCGGGACGGTCAACGAAGGTCCTGCTTGCTCACGCGGTGACCTTCTGGGAGTAGATGACGAGGCTCTTGCCGAGGATGGGGTTCAACGCGCGATCAACCTGCGCGAGCCACTTCGGGTTCTTCGTCAGCTGCCACACGAGGAAATCGTGGTAGCGCTTCGCGATGGGGCGATCGGGTTGGCCGACGCCGCCGGCGCAGCGGATCCACCAGTACGGCGAGTGCAGCGCGTGCGCGTGATGAGATCCGCGCAGCCACACGCCCGCGGCTTCGAGGTCCCGCTCCAGCTCGGGTTGACGAAAGATGCGGACGTGCGCGCCGGGCGCGTCGTGGTACTCGTAGTCGAGCGCCCAGTTGATCCGCTCCGGCCAACGCGTAGGGACGGTGACCGCCATCCGGCCGCCGGGCTTGAGCACCCGGACCAGCTCCGTGATCGCGCCGCGGTAGTCCCAGATGTGTTCGAGGACTTCGGAACACACGATGCGGTCGAGTGAGTTGTCGGGAAACGGCAACCGGAGCGCGTCGCCGTTGACGGTGAGCCACGGTTGGGCTGTGGGTACCTCGTGGGCCGCATGCATCGCGGCCACCGTGGCGCGGACGTCCTTCAGATCGGCCTCGGAGTAATCGAGGGCGATCACCGATGCACCGCGCTTCATCGCCGCGAACGCGTGGCGGCCCCCGCCGCAGCCCATGTCCAGGAGCCGATCGCCCGGCTGGAGTCGGAGCCGATCAAAATCGACCGTCAGCATCTAGGCGCCACTCCCATTGCTTGGCACCGAAGGTTGAGGCGTGGTCATTCTCGCGGCGTGGTGCAGTTCGAGGGTCTCGTACCAGTTGTCGATCATGCCGATCGCGGTCTTGCGCCAGGTGAACCGGTCCAGCACGCGGGCCCGGCCGGCCGCGCCGATGCGTTCCCGCATTTCCGGGTCGTTGAGCATCGTCACGATCGCGGTGGCCAAGGACCCCGGGTCGTTCGGCGGAACGGTCAGCGCGGCACCGCCGGACGGGCCGGTCACTTCCGGCAGCGCGCCACCAGTGGTGGTGACGAGCGGAGTGCCACACGCCATCCCCTCGATCGCCGGCAACGAGAAACCCTCGTACAGCGACGGGATCACGGCCACCTGGCATTCGGCGTAGAGCTCGACGATGCGCTCGGTCGCCACGCCGGACACGAACTCCACGTGCGGACGGAGACCGAGCTTGTCCAACAGCGCCGGGATCTTCGAACCGTCCTTCGGCTTGCCGATAACGACGAGATGCACGTCGTCGCGTTCGGTGCGCACCTTGGCCACGGCTTCGAGCAGCGGGACTAGACCCTTCAGCGGCTGGTCCGACGATGTGGTGACCAACAGCCGGCCCGGGACTCGCGCCACGTGGGGGAGCGGACGGAACACGTCCTGGTCCACGCCGACGGGCACGATGCGGAGCTGTTCCTCGCGGACCTTCATCTGGCTGATGATGTCCTTGCGTGAGTTCTCACTCACGGTCACGAGACGCGGGACCTGGCGGGCGACCTTCATCTGCATGTCGAGGAACGCGTACCAACGCTTGAGGTTGAACCGCCCGAACGCGCTCGTCGCGTGGGCGAGTTCGAGGTCTCGGTCGACGGTGATCGGGTGATGCAGCGTGGCGCAGATCGGCCAGCCGTCGTTCATCATGCCGACGAGCCCGGACCCGAACGACTGGTTGTCGTGGACGAGATCGAAGTCTGCGCGGTGGTTCGCCAGCCAGTTGCGCGCCCGCAACGTGAACGCCCACGGCTCGGGGAAGACGCCGGTGCACATGAGCCCGAACTCGCCGAGGTCGATGGCGTCGCGGAACTCCCACGGCCATGGCACGCGGAACGGGTTCCCGCTCGGGTAGAGGTCCAGGCTCGGGATCTTGACCAGATTCTGGGGATCGTCGAGCTCGGGGTAGGGGGGGCCGGAGAGCACCTCGACGTGATGGCCGAGTTCGATGGCCTCGCGGGCGATGTATCTCGTGTAGACGCCCTGGCCGCCACAGTGGGGATTCCCCCGGTAGATCAGCCAGGCGACGCGGAGCGACTCTGGAAGTCGGGGGGAAGTCACCATGAGACGGGGCAGCCTAGATGAGGGGCCTGCGGATCGTCCTGGCGTAGCTTCGTGCCGGTGAAATCGAGACTTTCGTCACGTGCCCTCGCCCGAACGAAGGCGGTCGCCGAGCCGCGGTGGTCCCCGGACGGGGTCCGGTTGGCGTGGCTGGAGTCCGCGGACGGCCGCAGTGATCTGCTGGTCGCGCCCGCCGACGGTTCCGGGCCCGCCGTGGTGGTGACCGCGGCCCATGCGCTCGGGCGGGTGGGTGCCTACCGGGGCGGGATGTGGTGTTGGCGGTCCGATGATTCCCTCGCGGTCGTGACTGCCGACGGCGCCCTCGCGGTCGTCGATGTGGACGGCACCACGCTCACGGTGGTGCGCCACGACGGCGAGGCGGCCGCACCGGCGGCGTGGTCGGGCGGAGTGTTGTTCGCGTCGGAGCGAGCCGACGCACTCGACGTCGTCGAAGTATCCACCGAGGGTGACACCGTTGCGCCGGGCGGCCGGCGGTGGTCGGACGCCGATTTTGCGTGGGATCCCGCGGTGAGCCCGGACGGTGAGTTCGTGGCTTGGCACGAGTGGGACCTCGGTGCGATGTCGTGGACCGCGTCTCGGATCGTCGTCGCCCGGCGATCGGGTGGTCCGGCGCGCGTGGTCGCCGGCGGAGCCGGAATGTCGGTGGGACAGCCGCGTTTCTCGCCGGACGGTTCTCGGCTCGCGTACGTCTCCGACACCAGTGGATGGTGGAACGTGCACGTCGCCGCCGCCGACGGTACCGACGCGCGCCCGCTCCTGGCCGAGGATCACGACCACGCCGAGCCGGCGTGGGGGCCGGGGCAACGGTCATTCGCGTGGTCACCTGACTCCGACGCGATCGCGGTGTGCCGCAACGAAGCCGGCTTCGGTCGGCTGATCGCGGTGACGCTCAACGGTGCGGTGACCGAACTCGCGAGGGGCTGGCATCACGGCATCGACTGGGGAACCGGCGGTGTGGTCGCGGTGCGATCCGGCGCGAAGACGCCACCGCAGATCACCGTGTGCGAACCCGCCACCCGCCCGCGCCGGGCCGTGGCGCGCCGAGTTGTGGCGCGCGGGGCGCCCGCGGGACTCGAACTCGGGGCCGGCGAACCCACGCCGGTCACGTGGTCGCGCGACGGCGAGACGATTCATGGGCTCCTCTATCCGCCGGACGCCGAGAGTGGGGACGGATCCGGCACGGAGACCGGCGAGGCGACCGGCGGGGCGCCGCCGATGATCGTCGACATCCACGGCGGCCCCACGGGCCAGGCCACCGTTGCTTGGGACGGATGGCTGCGGTACTTCACGAATCGGGGCTGGGCGGTACTGCGCCCGAACCCGCGCGGTTCCACGGGATACGGCCGGACCTACGCCCAGAACCTGCGCGGCACGTGGGGTGATGCGGACGTGGAGGACGTGGGCGCGGGCATTCGGGCGGCCGGTGCGCGGGGCTGGTGCGACCCGAACCGCGTCGCCGTGGCCGGTGGCAGCTCGGGGGGATTGACCGCGCTCATGGTCGGCGCCCGATTTCCCGATCTGGTGCGGGCCGTCGTGTCCGCGTACGGCGTCACCGACCTCGTCGACCTGGCGGCGACGACCCACCGGATGGAGTCCCGATACCTCGACGAGTTGGTGGGCACTCTCCCCGACGATGCAGAACGGTTCCGCGCGCAGTCGCCGGTGACCTACGCGTCCGAGATGCGGGTGCCGCTGCTCGTCCTCCAAGGCGACGCCGACATCGTCGTCCCGCTTCGCCAGGCCGAGCTGCTCGTGGCCGCGGTTCGTGACGCGGGCGGCCAGGTGGAGAATCACGTCTATCCGGGGGAAGGTCACGGATGGTCGAAGATCGAGACCGTGCAGGACGAGTTGGAGCGGACCGCCGATTTTCTGGACCGGTGGGTCGCGAATGGCGGTGAAGCGTCGTGAAACTCGAGTACGCGTACCGGGGACCAAAACGCGGCGTCACCACGGTGACCGACCGGGCCGTGCTGCTCGCCCACGGCGCCGGCGCGGACATGCACGCCGCCACCCTCACAACGTTCACCGACGCGTTGAGCGCCGCCGGGATTCCGAGTCTGCGATTCCAGTATCCGTATCGCACTGCGGGCAAGAAGGTCCCCGATCGTCCGGCGGTCCTGCTCGATGCCACCCGGTGCGCGGTGAAGGAGTTGGCCCGGCGCACGAAGTTGCCCACCAGCCGACTCGTGATCGGCGGGCGGTCGATGGGTGGCCGGTACGCGTCGATGGTCGCCGCCGACCCCGACGATCCGGTGCGCTGCCTCGGCCTCGTGCTCCTCGGTTACCCCCTTCACGCGATGGGCAAGCCGGAGCAGGAACGCCGTGATCATTTTCCGCGGCTCACCATGCCGGTGCTGTTCGTCAGCGGCACCCGGGATTCGCTGGCATCGAAGCCGGCGTTGACGAAGGCCGCGCGCCACGTTTCGGGCCCGCGCGAGTTCCACTGGATCGAGACCGCCGACCACGGGTTCAAGCCCTTGAAGTCCAGCGGCCTCACCGTCGACGCGGCGTTGGCGACGGCGGCGGCCGCAGTCACGCAGTGGGTCCGGGACCTCCCTGCGTAGTCCCGTCGAGTCGGATGCTTGGGACCACGGTTGAGTCCTCGGCTCGATAGTCTCGGACGCGTGACTGCCCCGATCACTGCTCCGATGACTGCGACGACCACGACCCCGACGTTCGCGCCGACGATCGCCCCCGGCGACGCGCCCGTCGAGTCGCCGTCCCGGCCGATCAGCGACGACGGTGATCACGACCGGTACGCGCATTACGCGCGGAAGAACGACGTGACCCGCGCCTACGTGACGGGCGAGGCCATCGTCGCGTTGTGCGGCAAGAAGTGGACGCCGACGCGGGATCCGAAGGGCTATCCCATCTGCCCCACGTGCAAGGAACGAAAAGAAGCGGGCTGGAGTCTCTAGCGTGCGCGTTCCTCGCGCGTTTGCATTCGTCGACCTCTCGGGTTTCACGCGCTTCACCGACCTGCATGGTGACGACGAGGCGGTCGCAGTCCTCACCCAGTTCCGCTCCGAGCTGCGCGCCACCGCATCGGATTTCGGGGTGCGGATCGCGAAGTGGCTCGGGGACGGCGCGATGTTGGTGTCGGTCGACACCGTCACGCTCGTCGAGGCCACGGTGACGCTGGCCGATCACTTCTCCACCGCCGGCTTGCTTCCGCTGCGCGCCGGCCTGGCCGCCGGTGACGTGATCCTGTTCGAAGGTGACGATTACACCGGGGGCGCGATCAACCTGGCGGCCCGGCTCTGCGACCTCGCGCAACCGCTCGAAGTCCTGGCCACGATGGACGTCGGTGACCAGGCGCCCGATGGCATCGCCGCGATGCCGGCCGGAACCCACCTGATCCCGGGACTCGCGGTCCCGGTGGAAGTCGTCCGGCTGGTCCACGCGTCGCGCTTCGAGGTCACCGGGGAGACGCCGCTGCCGCGGTGACTACCCTTCGGGACGATGAAAACTGACTGGAACACCCTGCAGATCGAGCGCGACGGAAACGTCGCCACCCTCACCCTCGACCGGCCCGACAAGCTCAACTGCTTCACCATCGAGATGTGGCGGGAGCTCCGGGAGCTGGGCCAGGGATTGGTGGCCGACCCGGGCGAGATCCGCGCCTTGATCGTCGTCGGCGCCGGCCGCGCCTTCTCGAGCGGTATCGACACGTCGGTATTCGCGGGCGGGAACCAGGACAGCATCGCTGGCGGACCCGACGCCGGGACGCGGCACTCGAACCCGATGGTCGACGGCATCATGCGCACCCAGGAAGCTTTCTCGTGGCTCGAGGACGCGCCGTTCGCAACCATCGCGGCCGCCCGGGGGTACGCGCTCGGCGCCGGCCTCCAGATCGCGCTCGCGTGCGACATTCGGATCTTCGCGCACGGCATCAGCGTCGGACTGTTGGAACACAAGTACGGGATCATCCCGGACCTCGGTGGCACCCAACGGCTTCCGCGCATCGTCGGGGTCGGGAAGGCGAAGGAGATGATCTTCACCGCGGCCCGGATCGACGGCGAGGAATCCTTCCGCATCGGGCTGTGCGAACAGCTCGTCTCCGACGAGGAGCTGGAACGTTCGGCGATGAAGTTGGCCCGACGCATCGCCGCGCAGCCTCCGCTGGCGGTCCGCCAGGCCAAGCACGCGGTGAACACCGGATTCGATCTGGCCATGGCCGACGGCCTGCGTGTGGAGGCGGAAGCGCAGAGCGTCTGCCTCCCGTCGAACGACATGAAGGAAGCGATCACCGCATTCGTCGAGGGTCGCGAGCCGGTCTACCGCGGGGAGTAGCCGGTCGACCACGCGCATCACCGAGCGCGACCGCGCGCCCACGGGCCGCGCTCGAGGCGCCACTGGCAGTCGATCCCGATCTCGCCGCTCGCGGTGATTGGACGGGGCGTCTCGGCGATCAGTTCGAAGCCCAGGGCTTCGGGGACGCCGCGGCTCGCGACGTTCGCCCGATCGTGGTGGATGTCGACCGCGTTGATGCCGGGAGTTGCGAACGCGGCGTCGGTGAGCATCGTTGCGGCTTCGCGGGCGATGCCCCGGCGCACGTGGTCGACATGGACCCAGTAGCCGATGTCCAACGTGTCCTGATCGCTTCGGCGATGCAGGCCGGTGCCGCCGACCACGAGATCATCGGCGAAAATTCCGAGGATCACATCGCCACCCGCAGCCCAATCGGCGTTGCACTGTTCGATCCAGGCGGCGCGGGTGGATTCCTCCACGGGTTCGGCCGCAATCCAGGGCATCCACGGGCGGAGATGGTCGATGCTGACTCGGATCGCCGCAGCCAGTGCGGGAACGTCGCTCGTCTGCCACCGACGCAGGGTGATCCGCTCCGAACGCAACTCGTCGACGATCCGGTCCATGCCACCGCATTGTCGCGGAGTTCGCCCGGCGACCCGTTCGTATTTGTCGTGCTACCGCAAGATGTTGACGGCGCGAGCGATCACGAGCGCGACGGTCATGAGTGACACCGCCGATTGGCCGAGCATCGTCAGCTTCGCCCAGTGCGCGAGGGGCATGACGTCGGTCGGGCTGAACGCGGTCGCGTTGGTGAACGAGAGATAGAGGTAGTCCACGAAATGTGGCTCCCACCCCGGGGGCGCGAACGTGGGCTCGGTCATCTGGGGGAACAGGAAGTCGGGATACGGGTCCGTGCCGCGCGCCCGAGCCGCCGGTCCGCCGCGATCGAACTCCCAGTACAGGACACCGAACACGATCATGTTGGTGGACCAGATCGCGGCTCCGGTGAGGAGCAGAGTCTCGGGGGTACGGATGCCGGTGCCGTTCACGAGGTCCACAATGAGCCGACCCGCCGAGATCGCGTTGCCGATGCTGATCACCGCGAGCAGTGCGAACGCGATCGGCCGGAGCCGACGCGAGTTCGCGTCGACGCGCATTGGATTCACCAGGAATACCGCGAGCAGCAGTGCCGACGCCACGCCCGGGACCAACCAACGGGGGTGGATTGCGATGCTGCTCGGGAGGACCGCGATCAGCGTGATGGCCACCGCCATTGTGACCGTCACGGGGATACGGGATTCGACGCTCGTCACCTGTTGCCACGCCGGACCGGCCATGCCGCCGACGGCGCGCAGCGCGTCCTTCCCCGGCCGCAGGACCGGACCCAGCAACCGCTCGATCTGGTCCAGCCGGTGGTCCATGGCCTCGGGCGGCTCGACCGGTTCGCCGGGCGTGCCGGTCTCGCCGGGTTCGTCAGGTCGGCCGGGTGTGCCGGTCTCGCCGGCTTGGTCGGGTTCGCCGGGTCGGTCGGGTCCGGATTGGTCCATGGGGAACAGTTTGGCGGCCCGGCCCGGCCGGTACCCTGATCTGGTGGATGCAGTGCGAGTGCGGCCGTCGGGACCGCTGCACGGAACCATCAAGGTTTCCGGTGCGACCAAGAACTCGGGACTGAAGCAACTCGCGGCGGCGCTGCTCGCGTCCGGTGTGACCCACGTGCGCAATCTGCCCCGCGTCCGGGATCTCGATGTGATGCTCGACGTGCTCCGCGCCGTGGGCGCCACCGTCGAGTGGACCGGTGACGAGGAGCTCATCATCGATACCACGGGTCCGCTCCAACCCGAGGCACCGTACGAGCTGGTCCGGCAGATGCGCGCGTCGATCAATGTGCTCGGTCCGTTGCTCGCCCGCTGTGGTGAAGCGCGAGTGGCGCTCCCGGGCGGAGACAACATTGGGAGCCGTCGGCTCGACATGCACTTCCGGGGTCTTGAAGCAATGGGGGCCGAGCTCACCGTCGAGCACGGGTTCGTGAACGCGCGCTGCCACGCGCTGTGCGGCGCCCGGATCGTGCTCGAATTTCCGAGCGTCGGAGCAACCGAGAATCTGCTCACCGCCGCGGTGCTCGCCAAGGGCGAGACCGTGATCGAGAACGCGGCGCGCGAACCCGAGATCACGGACCTCACCGCGTTCCTGAACCGGATGGGTGCGCACGTGTTGGGTGCGGGAACGAGCACCATCACCGTCGAAGGCGTGGAGGAACTCGTCGCGGCGGACACCGAGATCATGGGTGACCGGATCGAGGCGGGGACCTTCCTCATGGCCTGTGGGATCGCCGGCGGTGAGATCACCCTCACGGGGGTTCGGCTCGAACATCTCGAGATGGTGGGCGTGAAGCTCGGCGACATGGGGATGCGGGTCTCACCCACTCCCGACGGCATCTGGGCCCAGGCCGTGGAGCCCTTGCACGCCGTCGACATCGCGACGCTGCCGTATCCCGGCTTCGCCACCGACTTCATGCCGATGGCCGTCGCCGCACTCGCGGTGAGCGAGGGGACCGGCATCGTCACCGAGAACGTGTTCGACAATCGACTCGCGTTCGTCGAGGAACTGGCGCGCATGGGTGCCGACATCCGCCATGAGGGTCGCCACGCGGTGGTCCGGGGTCGGCCGCGCCTCTCGGGTGCCCCGGTCCGCGCCTTCGACGTGCGGGCCGGCGCGGCGCTCGCGCTCGCCGGGATGATGGCCGAGGGCGAGACCGTCATCGACGATTGGTTCCACGTGGAGCGCGGCTATCCCGATCTGGTGGGCGCGCTGGCAAGCCTCGGCGCCGACATCACGGGTTTGCCTGCTCGTCCGGCTTCACCCTGACGCTCGTGCGGCCGCTCGGCGCTCAATCGCTGGGACGCCTCCCGAGCTGCTCGCTTCGCTCGGTGCGGGTCGAGTCCTGTTGGCGCAGTTCACATCCGACTCGCGGAAGCCGAGAGCCGTAGCGAAGCGGAGGCGCACAGCTCCGGAGGGAGCCCACGAGACCTCCGCGTCCCTTGGCAAGCGACCGTAGGAGCAAGAAGGAAGGGAATGTCCCGGGTATCGTCGGTGTTCCCACCGTTCGGAGGTTCCTGATGCCCACTGACACCCCCACCGACACGCGAGAAGACGGCGTGCTCGAAGCGATCGACGCGATTCGCCCGGCGCTCCAGGCCGACGGCGGTGACATCGTCTTCAAGCACATCGACGATGCCGGAGTCGTGCACGTGGAACTCGTCGGCGCGTGTGGAACGTGTCCGGTGTCGACGATGACGCTCAAGGCCGGCGTCGAGCGCATCATCATGGACCGCGTTCCGGGCATCACCGAAGTCGTCGCCGACTGACGCCTTCCATGGCACGGGATCCCGACGCGCTGGTGGCGCGCGCCCTCACCGGTGATCGCGGCGCGATCGCCAAACTGATCTCGATGGTCGAAGCCGGCGGTGCTGACGCCAATCGGGCCGGCGCCGCGCTCTACCCACACACCGGTCGGGGCTACACCGTCGGTCTCACCGGCGCGCCCGGTGCCGGGAAGTCGAGCCTGACCGACGCGCTGATCGGCCGCATCCGGCGAGACGACACGGAGGTGGGGGTGCTCGCCATCGACCCCACCAGTCCGTTCAGCGGCGGCGCAATTCTCGGCGACCGGGTCCGCATGCAGGACCACGCCACCGATCCGGGCGTCTACATCCGTTCCATGGCCACGCGCGGCCACCTCGGCGGACTCGCGCTCGCCACGCCGCGCGCGGTGCGCGTCCTTGATGCAGTGGGGAAGCCGTGGATCATCATCGAGACCGTCGGCGTGGGTCAGGTGGAGGTGGAGATCGCCGGCGCCGCGGATACCACCGTGGTGGTGGTGAATCCGGGCTGGGGTGACGGCGTGCAGGCCAACAAGGCGGGGCTGATGGAGATCGCCGATCTGTTCGTGGTCAACAAGGCGGACCGGGACGGCGTGGCCGAGACCATCCGTGACCTCGAGATGATGCTCGACCTCTCGGCTCATTCGGACTGGCGGCCCCAGATCGTCCAGACCGTGGCCACGCGCGGCGAGGGGATCGACGAGCTGTGGGATGTGATCAACCAACACCAGGCGTTCCAACTGGCCGACGGCCGGCTCGACGCGCGCCGGGAGCAGCGGCTGCGCGACGAACTGCGGGCGATCGTGGTGACGCGCTTGGAGGAAGAGGCGGGGCGCGCGTGTTCCGGTGACCGGTTCGAGGCGTTGCTCGACGCGGTCGCCCGGCGTGAACTCGATCCGCACACTGCGGCCGGCGAGCTGTTGCGCGAGTCCTGAGAGCGGCTCGACCCACACCGGTAGTGTCCGGCGCCATGGCTGACGATCTGGTGCTCCTGGAATCTCACGCGAACGGCGTGACGGCGATGCGATTGAACCGGCCGCCGATGAACGCACTCTCGCAGGCGTTGCTGACCGCCATCGGGGATGCCGCCGCCGAACTCGCGGCCGACGCGGGGGTGAAGGCGGTCGTGGTGCTCGGCAGCGAGAAGGCCCTTGCCGCGGGTGCCGACATCAAGGAGTTCGGCGACCCAGCCACCGCGCGCGTCATCGGGACCACATTCCGCCGCGCCTTCGACGGACTGGCCGCGATTTCGCGTCCGGTGATCGGCGCGGTCGGCGGCTTTGCGTTGGGCGGCGGGATGGAGCTCGCGTTGGCGTGCGACCTGCGCATCGCCGGCGACACTGCCCGGCTCGGTCAGCCCGAGATCCTGCTCGGCATCATCCCCGGCGCCGGGGGGACGCAACGACTGGCGCGCCTGATCGGACCCGCGCGGGCCAAGGAGCTGATCTGGAGCGGCCGGCAGGTGCGCGCCGACGAAGCGCTCACCATCGGGCTCGTCGACCGGGTGGTCCCGGCGGCGGAGTTGGAGACGGCCGCGCTGGCGTGGGCGGGCGAGTTCGCATCCGGCGCGGTGGCGGCGATGGGCCTGGCCAAGGGTGCGATCGACACCGGACTCGACGGCTCACTCGAACACGGCCTCGACGCCGAAGCCGAGGCGTTCGTTGCGGTGTTCGGGACCGAGGACGCGCGGACCGGGGTGGCGAGCTTTCTCGAACACGGTCCGGGCCAAGCAACGTTCACCGGTCGCTGAGTCGCTCAGCGCTCCGCGAGGTCTCGGAGTCGGGTGAGGTTGGCCCGCCAGATCTTCTCGAAGACCGGACGCGCGATTCGCTCGGCCGCACCACCACCGAGGTGACGCGGGAAGGTCAGGTCCTCGGTCCAGCAGAACTCGGTGAGTCCGGGTCCGGCGACGCCGAGGGTGAACCGCCCACGGCCGGTGACCAGGCCCCGATGTTCGATGCCCATGACCGCTTCGGGATCCCATTCGGTGACGCGCATGCGGTCGACGGTGGAGAATGGGCCGACGCGCGTGAGGCAGTCGAACTCAGTGCCCACACCGGCGCGCTGATCGGAGCGGAAGGTGATCGACTCGGCGTCGGTCATCCATTCGGTGTGGTGCTCGATGTTCTCCACCGTCTGCCAGACCCGCTCGACCGGCGCTCCGATGGTGATGCACAAGTTGATCTTCATGTCTCACCGCGGAGGAGGAGCGCGGCCTGCTCGGGTGCCACGGAGTTGGCGTAGATCCCGCTGCCCATCTCGAACCCGGCGACCACGCCGGTGCGGGGGATGACCTCCACATGCCAGTGCATCTCGGCCGCGCGCACCTGCGGCGGCGCGCTGTGCACGATCACGTTGTAGGCCACGTCGCCGAGGGTCGCCTCGACGCGGCCGAGGGCGGCGTGGAGTGCCTCGGCGACCACCCGCACTTCGGGGTCGGTGGCCTCGTCGAACCGGGCGCGCGTGGACCGGTGCGCAACGCGCATCGAATACGGCGACCACGATCCGGGCGGGCACCACGCGATCGCCGGTCCGTCGACGATGACGAGCCCGCGACGCCGCGCGTCGGCCATCTCGCGCGCTACGAGATCGGTGGAGAAGCGCTCGACCATCGCGGTGATGGCCGCGGCCGATGAATCGGGCGCGACGATCTGCGCGTGCGGATGTTCGATCGACGCGCCCGCGCCGCGCCCGTGGTTGAGAAACACCGCGGCGTACGCACGGCCGGACTCGAGATGGTGGCAGGCGCGGTCGCGAAGCACCGTGAGCACCTCTGCGGCCTGGTCGGCGTCGAGCCGGCCGAAACTGCGATCGTGGTCGGGCGAGAGGATCACCACTTCGTGCGCGCCGGTGGCGTCGCCGTTCTCGGGCGCGCCGACGATGGGGTAGAGGTTCGGCACGACGCGCACCCGCCAGCCGGGCGTCTCGGGCGCGCCGGGACCGGTCCGATACGTCTCGGGCGGCGTCCGATCTTCGTGCCCCGGACAGAAGGGACACTGGTCCGGGCCGCTGCGAGCGGCGGGGTCCGCCACCGTGGTGTACGGCCGAGCCGACCGTTCGGCCGCAACGACCACGCGCCGATCCAGGATCTCGTCGTGGCGATACTCCGGCATCGAGCGAGGCTACGCGGGTGACGATCTCGTGGCGGCCTCGTGCATATCGGTCGTCGCGAGCGCAGGCGCGCGTAGCGTCGGGCTGTGACTCGACGACTGGTGATCTTGGGTGGCGGTCCGGCCGGCAACACCGCGGCGACCGTGGCCGCCACGCTCGGTGCCGACGTGACCCTCATCGAACGCGACCTCGTCGGTGGCGCCGCGCACCTGCTGGACTGCATCCCGTCGAAAGCGATGATCGCGACCGGTGGCGAACTTGCCGGGTTGCGGCGCGCGCACGTGATGGGCTTGCGGGCCGACGGTGAACTCGACGTCGATGCGTTGCGCGACCGGGTCGCGGGCATCGAGGAACAGCTGCGCGTGTCGGTCCGGTCACTCCTCGAATCCCAAGGGGTGCGGATCATTCACGGGACCGGCCGGTTCGTGGACGCGCACACGGTGGAGGTCGACGGTGGCGAATCCGTCACCGGCGACATCTTCCTGATCTCCACCGGCTCGCGGCCGCGGATTCCGGAGTGGGCACCGCTCGATCACGAGCGGGTGCTGACCACCCGCGAGGCCTATCCGCCGCCCGAGATCCCGACACACCTGTGCGTGATCGGGTCCGGTGTCACCGGGGTGGAGTTCACCCACATGTTCAGCGCGCTCGGAAGCGAGGTGTCGTTGGTGGTGTCGCGTCAACAGGTGCTCCCGGCGAAAGACCCCGAAGTCGCGGCGGTCCTCGAAGCCGAGTTCATCAACCGTGGCGTCCATCTCCTCAAGGGCGCGCGTGCAACCGCGGTCACCCGCACGGGTGATGCGGTGCGTGTCGATTGTGACGACGGCCGGCACGTCGATTCGAGTCACGTGATCCTCGCGATCGGTTCGATTCCGAACACCGACGAACTGGGTCTGGACGCGGCTGGCATCGCCGCCGACGATCAGGGCTACATCACGATCAACCACAACTGCATCACGACCGTCTCGCACGTGTACGCAGCCGGTGACGTCTCCGGCAAGTTGCCGCTCTCGTCGGTGGCGGCGATGCAGGGGCGCAAGATCGCGGAACACCTCATGGGTCTGCACGCGCGGGAGCATCGACACCTCGATTACGAAAAGGCCGCGTCGGCGATCTTCACCGAGCCCGAAGTGGCGGATGTGGGTCTCGTGGAGGCCGACGCGTTCGCGGTCGGCCGCAAGATCCGGGTGACCAAAGTGCCGTTCGCGACGAATGCGCAGGCCCTCATCAAGGGCGACCCTCGGGGGTTCGTGAAGATCGTGTCGGATCCGGCCACGGGGGTCGTGCTCGGCGGCTCCATTGTCGGTCGCAACGCCGCCGAGCTCATCTCGGTGATCGCGGTGGCGGTGACCAACAACCTGAAGGTCTCGGACATCTCCGACTCGCTCCTGGTCCACCCCGCGCTGGCCGAATCCCTCGCCGAGGCGTCCTCGTAGTTGCCTGGCGTTCACTGCTTCTTCTCGGTCTGCTCATCGTTCACTGGCCCCGTAGCAACCGATGCGGTGGCTCCGGGGCCAGTGAACAGGGCGAGTGGTGTTGCGGGGCCACCCGTCGACGCGCGGTGCGCACGTCCCCGCGAGAGTTCGCAGGTGGCAGGATGGTGAGGTGATCACGGGACGGTCCGCTCGGGGAGGGCCCGGCTGGCGGGAGTCGCTCGGCGCCGTGTTCTTCGCTGGAATCGCAGCCGCGGCTGCGTCCTGGGTGACAAGCTGGCTCGGGTACGCGAAGACGCCGTTGGGAGGCGGCGCGGTCGGAATCATTGTCTTCGTGGCCGCGCTCTGGGGGATCGCGGTTTTCTTGGTGCCCGGACGACGGCCGGGGGACATGCCGCACTCGTGGCGTGCGATCGCGGAGTCGGTGGCTGCGGGACTGCTCATCGCAGCGATCGCGGTGGGGAGTCTCTGGCTGTACCTGTCGTCGATCGAGATCGACGACGGGCTCGAAGGGTTGATGTTCCTCCCGATCCTGATTTTCGCGAACGCCATCGTCGCGCTGGCAGTGCGGTCCTGGACCGCACGGTTCCGGCCGATCCTCGCCTCGGTGGCAGCGTGCGTTGGAATCGCGATCGCCGCAACCGTGCACGCGTGGAGCCGTGCCGAAGGTCCGTCGGTCTTCCCGGTGTACGCCGGGACAGTGCTGTTGTTCTTGCCGCTCACGCTGGCCGGCGTGGCGATCGGAACCGCGATCGGCGACTCCGTGCGTCACGCGCGCTCGGCTCGTGGTCTCACGCTCCCGTCGCCGGACCGATAGCAAGCCGGGACGCTCTCCGGTCATCGTTTTCTGGCCGCGCAGCCACCGTATCGGTGGCTCCGGGGCCAGTGAACGCTGCGGGTCGGACGCGCGAGCGTCCCGCGGTACGTCGCGCCGGTGGCAGGCGGCGTGGGTGAGCCCGCCCGCTAGATCGCCAGCTCGGAACGGAGGATGGTGACCGCGCTGCCGGCGAGGATGACGCGGTCACCGGCGAGGCGGCAATACAACGTCCCGCCGCGCGCCGAGGCCTGGTACGCCACGAGATCGGTGCGTCCGATCCGGTCGGCCCAGTAGGGGACCAGCGCGCAATGGGCGCTGCCGGTCACCGGGTCTTCGTCGATTCCGGCGCCGGGGACGAAGACGCGGGACGCGATGTCCACCCCCGGAGTGGCGGATCGGGCGGTCACGATCGCGGCACCCGCACCGACACGCGTCAACGCGTCGAAATCCGGTCGGACCGCGACGACGGCAGCCTCGGACTCGAGCTCGACGACATGCCAGCGGTTGGCCGACTCCGAGATGCCCACCCACTCGGTGAGGCCGAGCGCGGCGAGCAAACCGTCGGGCATCGGGATGGGATGCGGCGGACTGGCCGGGAAGTCCATGGCGATGCGAGTGCCGTCGACCGAACCAGTGAGGACCCCCGACATCGTGTGGAACGCGACCCGTCCGGCGGCGCGCCCGGTGTCGAACAGCACGTGCGTCGCGGCGAGTGTGGCGTGACCGCACAACTCGATCTCGCGGGACGGGGTGAACCACCGCAGATCGAAGTCGCCATCGGGGCGGGGGACGACGAACGCAGTCTCGGCCAGGTTCATCTCGGTCGCCAGCGACTGCATCCACCCGGCGTCGGCGGCGGAATCCAACAGACACACCGCGGCCGGGTTGCCCCGGAACGGAACGTCGGTGAACGCGTCGACCCAGACCAGCGGGGTGCTCATCGCGAGGACGCTACGCGCGGATCGCCGAGCGACGGCCCGCAGTTACTCGACGACGATGAGGATGTCGCCCGCGCTGACGGTGTCGCCACCATTGACGCGCACCTCCTTGACCGTGCCGCCTTGTTCGGCGTTGATGTGGTTCTCCATCTTCATCGCCTCGAGGACGAGCACCGACTGACCGACCTCGACCGCGTCGCCGACCGCGACGGTCACCTTCACGATCGTGCCCTGCATCGGTGCCGTGATCGTCCCGTTGCCCGCGCTGGCGGACGATGCCGCGGACTTCGGCTTCGGCGTCTTCCGACCTCCGGCACCGCTGCCGCCGCCGACGGGCGCACCGATGAAACCTTCCGGCAGCAGCGTCTTCACTTCGAACTTGCGGCCGTTCACCTCGACGGTGAGCGTCTGCGATGTGGGGGCTTCGGACGCGTCACCCTTCGCCCCGGCGTCGGACACGAGACCGGAGAGGTCCACTTCTTCTTCGAGCCAGCGGGTGTGGTGCGTGCCGGCCGCGAAGTCAGGGTGGGCGAGGACGAGTTCCGCGGCGGGCACCGTGGTGTGGATCCCTTCGATGTGGAGTTCGCCCATGGCGCGCAGCATGCGGAGCCGGGCGCGTTCGCGGTCGGGGGCCCAGACGACGAGCTTGCCGACGAGGTTGTCGTAGTACTGGGAGATCGTGTCGCCGGCTTCGTAGCCGCCGTCCCACCGCACGCCCGGACCGGACGGGACGTCCAGCGTGGTCATGGTGCCGGGGGAGGGGAGGAAGCCCTTCGCCGAGTTCTCGGCGTTGATGCGGATCTCGATGGAGTGACCGCTGCGCACGATCTCGTCCTGGGTGAACGAGAGCGGCTCACCGGACGCGATCCGGATCTGCTCGGCGACGAGATCGAGTTGGGTGACCATCTCGGTGACGCAGTGCTCCACCTGGAGTCGCGTGTTCATCTCCAAGAAGTAGAACTCGCCGTCCTGGTACAGCATCTCGACGGTGCCCGCGTTCACGTAGCCGGTGGACGTCGCCACCTGGACCGCGGATTCGCCCATCGCACGGCGGGTCTCCTCGTCGAGACCGGGTGCCGGCGACTCTTCCACCAACTTCTGGTGGCGGCGTTGCACCGAGCAGTCCCGCTCGCCGAGCCACACCGCGTTGCCGTGGGTGTCCGCGAAGATCTGCACCTCGATGTGACGCGGCCGCGGAAGGTACTTCTCGAGGTAGGCCTCGGACCGACCGAAGAACGCCTGGGCTTCGCGAGTGGCGGAGTCCAGTGCGGACTGTGCGTCGTCCGCGTTGTGCACCACCTTCATGCCCTTACCGCCGCCGCCATACGCGGCCTTGATCGCGACGGGCCAGCCCACCTGCTCACCGAACGCGATGACGTCCGCGACGCCCGTGATTTCCTCGAGCGTGCCGGGCACGCTCGCGACGCCGCCGCGAGCCGCGGCTTTGCGCGCCGAGATCTTGTCGCCCATCACGTCGATGGCGTCCGGCGGGGGACCGATCCACGTCACCCCTCGGCTGGTGATCTCGCGCGCGAAATCGGCGTTCTCGGCGTAGAAGCCGTAGCCGGGGTGGACGGCATCGGCCCCGGAACGCTCGATGACGTCGAGGATGGCCTCGGTGTTCAGGTAACTCTCGGTGGCCGTGGAACCGCCGAGTGCGTACGCCTCGTCGGCATAGCGAGCGTGGAGCGCGTCGCGGTCGAGTTCGGAATAGACCGCGACGGTGGTGATCCCGAGTTCGCGGCACGTCCGCATGACCCGTACGGCGATCTCGCCGCGATTGGCAATCAGGATCTTCTGGAGCACGCTTCCCCCGCAGTAGCCCGGTGACAGAGCGCCGTATCCTATGGGCGGTGATGCTCCCCGAGGCCAGTCCGACCATCTTCGGCGAGGTTCGGTGGCTTCCCGAGATCGACTCCACCAACCGGTACCTCATCGACGAGGCGCGCGCTGGCGCGCCCGGCGGTCTGGTGGTGGTTGCGGATCATCAGACCGCGGGTCGCGGGCGCCTCGGCCGAACCTGGGTCGCCCCACCGGGTGCATCGCTGCTGGTGTCGGTCTTGCTCCGCCCGACCATTGCGCCCGAACGGCGACATTCGTTGGTGATGGCGGCCGGTCTGGCGATGGCCGAAGCGGTGGAGGCCGAGACCGGTGTGATTGCCGGGCTGAAGTGGCCGAACGACCTGCTCGTGGGAGAACGGAAGCTCGCCGGCATCCTCGCCGAGGCGGCCGGGGATGCGCTCGTGGTGGGGCTCGGGGTCAACATCGAGTGGCACGAGGTCCCGGACGAGCTCACCTCGATCGCCACCGCGTGCAACCTCGAAGGCGGTCGCCCGACGAGCCGTGCGGATGTCCTCGCCGCGTTCCTCGATCGCTATTCGGTGCGCCTCGCCGACCTCGACGCGGCGCGCGTGGCCTATGAGGCGCGCTTGCTCACGCTCGGGCGCCGAGTCCGCGTCGAGCAATCCGACGGCGAGCTCGTCGGCGTCGCAACCGGCGTCGACGCGGACGGCCGGTTGCGGTTACGCACCGACGACGAGACCGAGGTCGCGGTGTCGGTCGGCGATGTGATCCACCTGCGCGCCGAGCGGATGTGACCGACCCGTCAGGGGAGGTGCGCAAGTTCGCGCAGGCGGGAGATGCGGTGGGAGAGCAGGAGCGGGCCGAGCGCCTCGCCGGCGCGCGCACGCAGCAGGCCCGACGGGACCTCGACCCAGAGGGGTGCCGTCGTCACGGTGATGGAGGCGACGTCGGCCGGATCCGCGGCCAGTTTCTCGAGCGCGCGAATCAGGGAGGCCGGGTTGCGGGACATCGAGATCGCGGCCTCGTCCCGGGCCTCGCCCTGACCTCGTAACGCCCAGGTCTGGATCTTGATCCCGAACCACCGTGAGGGTGCGCCGAAGATGCCCGTCGTCTCCGCGTCCACGGACGCGAGTGCTCGGCCGGTCAGCGCCGCGGTCCACGTTGACATCGCGACGTCCCAACTCGCGACGCGCGTCACCTCGTACGCGAGGACCGCCTCCAGCTCGTCGCGCGAGAGTGCGTCGACGAGTCCGGTGGTGATGCCGATCACGGTGCGGTCGGGTTTGGTCCCCACGCCGAACGAGTTCGGGGCCTCGTCCTCGACGATAGCGAACTTCGGTGCGGGGAGCCCGGCGGCGATGGCGAGCCCGTCGAGCAGGTTGGCGACGCGCGGCAGCCGATCCGCCGCCGCGATCATCGCGCCCGATTCCGCCATCACCTGATCTTCGAGGTTGCGACGCAGGGTGGGGATGCGCACGACCGCGAGCGCACCGCCCACGACCGCGGCACCGACGACGACGATCGCGATCCCGATGCCGAGGTACCGGAACCCGTCGCCGGTACTCGGGAGGTCGCCGACCTCGGCGATCAGCCACACCACGATCACCACACCGGTGACCACGCCCGCGATCACCGCCGCCACGCAGTAGTTGAGGGTCGCCAGCAGGATCACCGTGACGATGCGGGCGCGGTTTCGGGCGCGCTCGACCACGTTGGCGTCGGTCACGGATCCCGGTTTCGCCCGACGAGATCCGTGAACGCGGCGGCGAGTTGGATCGTCGCCGGACCGGGAGCCGCCGGCAGCGCGCGTCCGTCGACGTGCGCAATTCCTTGTACCTCGCGGGTGGTCGACGTGAGGAACGCTTCCTCCGCGGTGGCGAGGGCCTCGATCGGAATCGGGGCTTCGCTCGGGTCCATTCCGAGATCACGTGCGAGTTCGAGGACGAGCGCCCGCGTCACGCCGAGGAGACAGCCCGACGCGGCGGGTGGGGTCCTCAGGCGCTCACCGGAAACGAGGAAGATGTTCGAACCGGTGGCCTCGCACAGCTCGGCGCGCGTGTTCGGGAACACCGCCTCTCCCGCGCCGCGTTCGTGAGCGAACGCGAGCGCACGCACGTTGTCCGCGTAGGAGATCGTCTTCAATCCGGCGGTTGCGGCCCGCTCGTTTCGGGTCCACGGCACGATCACCACATCCACGGTCTCGGGCCACGGCGTCAGCGCGCTCGCCGCGATCACCACGGTCGGCGTGACGTCGGCGCGTTCGGAACCGAGCGGGGCCGGTCCGCCGGTCACCGTGATCCGGAGACGCGCGTCCGTGAGCTGGTTGGCCGCGAGCACCGCGTCGGCCCGGGATCGGAACTCGCCGCTCGCCGACATCGGGAGCCCGAGCCCGGCCGCGGAACGTTCGAGCCGTTCGAGATGACGGGTCCACGCGAACGGGACGCCCGCGTAGACGCGCATCGTCTCGAAGACGCCGTCGCCGACGAGGAGGCCGTGGTCCAACGGCGAGATGCGTAGCTGGTCGGCGTCGCCGAGTTGACCGTTGACGCTGACGATCACGAGCGCACCGCCGCCACCGCTTCGACGCGCGGTTCGCCGGCGAGCGTGAGAAGCCGCGCCGCCTTCAGCTCGCTCTCGGCCCACTCACCGGCCGGATCCGAATCGATGGTGATCCCGGCACCGACCCCGAACGTGGTCTCGGTCTCGGTGCACGTGAAGGTGCGGATCGCCACCGCGAGTTCGGCTCGGTCGCGGTCCGCGTCGATCCACCCGAGCGCGCCGCAGTAGACCCCGCGCCGGACCGGTTCGAGGTCCTCGATTGCCTGCATGACGCGCGGCTTGGGTGCGCCGGTGATCGAGGCGGGTGGGAACGTGGCGCGCAAGAGGGTGCCGATGCCGATGTCGGGTCGCAGCTCGCCACGCACCGTGCTCACCAGATGGACGAGACCGGGATGGGCCTCCAACTGGCAGAGCTCGGGGGTGTGAATGGATCCCGGCACGCACACGCGGCCGAGATCGTTCCGAGCGAGATCGACGATCATCACGTTCTCGGCGCGATCTTTCTCACTGGTGCGCAGGCGCGCGGCGCGCGCGGCGGTGCCTTTGATGGGCCGGGTCTCGACGCGGCGGCCATCGATGGCGAGGAACTCCTCGGGTGACGCGGAGACGATCGCCAAACCCGGGCCCGAGCGCCAGAACATCGCGTGCGGCGCGGGATTGCCCGACGCGATGGTCCCGTACAACGCGACCGGATCGCGTGCGGGGCCGGTCAACCGGCGGGTCAGGTTCACCTGGTAGCACTCGCCGGCGCGGATCAGTTCCTGGATCATGCGGACCCGCTGTTCGTACTGGCGCCGGTCGAGGCTGCCGGTCCACGCCGTCGTCGGGGTCAGCGCCATTACCCGGGCGGGGTCGTCGAACGCGCGCCGCAACACCTGCTGCTCGGCCGGGGCCCCCTCGAAGCGCAGCGCTCCGTCCGGGCCAACCTCGGCCCACGCCGCGAATCGGATGAAATGGATATCGGGAACGGACGGGCCGAACGGGTGCAGCGCCGCCGGACGCGGCACCACGCGCTCGATCGACCGGCCGGCGTCGTAGCCCATGAAGCCCGCCCACCAACCGGCATCGGTGCGGTCCAGCCGGTCGAACCCACCAGTGGTGGCGTGGGGCTCCTGGATCTGGTCGATCGCTCCGAACGCCACCATCGATCGGGCGCCGTCCCGGACGACGGCGACCGCATGATCGGGGGGAAGGGCGGCGACCACCGCGGCCAGCGACATCGGCGCCGAGGCTACGCCAGGGCTCGGCGGCGCGGTCCGGAGGTTCGGCTGCGCCCCCGAAATCGGGCGGGGCGCCGCTACCATCGACGAGCCGTGGCTCTCACTCCCGCCTCCTGGCGTGTCTTCCGGCGTCGTTTCCTCGCCGCGTGTGTCGCGGCGCTCGTGGTGATCGTCGCCACCGTCGTCGTGTTGAACGTCAAGGTCCTCCGCACCCTGGCGGACACGGAGAAGATCCCCGATCTGGTGTTCCCCGAGGGGCCGGCGCAGGGCGGCAACTACCTCATCATCGGATCGGACTCGCGTGCGTTCGTGTCCGAGCCCGGCCAGGAGCAGGCGTTCGGGACGAAGCAGGAACAGACCGGCCAGCGCGCCGACGTGATGATGGTGCTCCACATCGATCCGGACACGAAGTCGAGCCTGCTCGTCTCGTTCCCTCGTGATCTGATGGTCGAGTTCCCGGACGGGAGCGAAGCGCAGATCAACTCGGCGTTCGACAAAGGTCCCCAAGCCGTCATCGACATCATGAAGCAGGACTTCAACGTCGACATCAACCACTACGTGCAGGTGGACTTCCAGGCCTTCATCAGCGTGGTGGACGCGGTGGGGACGATCAATGTCTTGTTTCCGAACCCCACCCGGGACGCGTTCTCGGGTTTGAGTATCCCCGCCGCCGGGTGCGTGGCACTGGACGGGAACAGCGCGCTGGCGTTCGTGCGCTCCCGCAAGCGCGAGGAGTTCATCGGCGGGCGCTGGCGCGACACCAGTGGCCGCTCGGATCTCGACCGCATCACCCGCCAGCAGGACTTCATTCGCAAACTCGCCGCCAAGGCGTCGGCGAAAGCCGGGCAGAACCCGCTCGACGCGATCGACATCGCGAACGCGGTGGTACCGAAGTTGAAGGTCGACGAGCAACTGAGCACCGAGGACATCCTGCGGCTGGTCCGGACCTTCCGCAACGTCGATCCGAATCAACCCGGGGCGCTGGACATGCAGACGCTCCCGGTGGTGCCCTCGCCCTCGAACCCGAACCGCCTCGTGGTGAACGAGGGCGCGGCCGCCCCGCTGTTGGACCAACTGCGCTTCGGCGCAACGTCGTCGACGGATCCGGTGACGGTCCAGCCCGTCGACGTCACCGTGAGCGTGGTGAACGGCTCCGGCAAAGACGGCGCCGCCGGCCGGGCGTTCGCCGACCTGCAGGCCAAGGCGTTCGCGCCCGGCACCACGGGGAACACCACCCTCACGGCCACCACCCAGGTCCGGTACGCGCCGGACGCTCGGGCCAAGGGCGAGTTGGTGGCGCAGTACCTCGGCGGGGTCGGCCAGCTTGTCGCGGATTCCACCCTCACTGGCGCGGACGTCAACGGCGTAGACGTCACCGTCGTGATCGGCGCCGACTGGCGGGGAGTCGTGCGTCGGGACAAGGACGCGAAGCCGGCACCGACGTCCAGCACCTCGGCGGCCCAGGGCGGTTCGAAGTCCTCGGCGACGACCGGTCCCCCCGCCGGTCCGGTCTGCTGAGCGGCCCGCGCCGGGCGCAGCGGGCACAACCGTCACGCCACTCGGGGAAAAGGTGGCCGACGCCGGCCCCTAGAATCTCGCCGATGCCCACCCTCCTCATCACCGGTGCCGCCGGGTTCATCGGCTCGAACTTCGCTCGGCACTGGGTCACCGCCCACCCCGAGGATCGGGTGGTGTGTGTGGATCTGCTCACGTATGCCGGGAATCGTCCGAACCTCGACGACATCGCGGATCGGATCTCGTTCATCGAGGCGGACATCGGCGACGGGCCGGCGATGACCCGCGCGCTCGAGACCCACGGTGTCGACGTGATCGTGAACTTTGCGGCCGAGTCCCACAACAGTTTTGCGATCCTGAACCCGGGCGTCTTCATGCGCACCAATGCGCTCGGCACCCAGGTGCTCTGCGACGCGGCCCGGACCGTTGGCGTGGAACGGTTCCACCACGTGTCCACATGCGAGGTCTACGGCGACCTCGCCCTCGACGATCCCGGCGCGTTCACCGAGGACTCGCCGTATCGGCCCCGGACCCCGTACAACGCGTCGAAAGCCGCGGCCGATCATATTGTGCGGGCCTATCACGAGACCTTCGACCTGCCGATCACCATCACCAATTGCTCCAACAATTACGGGCCCTATCAGTTCCCCGAGAAGGTCATTCCCCTGTTCACCACGCGAGCCCTGGACGACGAGGCGCTCCCGCTGTACGAGTCGACCGCCAACCAGCGCGAGTGGCTGCACGTGGACGACCACTGCACCGCGATCGAACTCGTGTTGAACGAGGGCCGAGTGGGCGAGACCTACAACGTGGGGAGCGGAATCGAGGCGAGCATCGCGGAGATCGCGGATCTCGTCCTCGACGCCGCCTCCAAGCCCGCCTCACTCAAGACGATCGTGCCGGACCGTCCTGGCCACGACCGGCGCTATCTCCTGGACAGCACGAAGCTGCGGGACGAGCTCGGTTGGAAGCCGGCGGTGGAGTTCGATGCCGGTATCCGCGCCACGGTGGCCTGGTACGCGGCCCACCGGGAGTGGTGGGAACCGCTCAAAGACCGCGCTCCGGTGGTCGAAGACACGTGGGGATCAGCATCGAGCACGAGGGGTTGAATCATGAGTGATGTCGCGATCATTGGCGCGGGGTACGTCGGGCTCACTACCGCGGTATGTCTGGCCCATCTCGGCCACGACGTCGTGTGCGCGGACATCGACGCGGAGCGCGTCGAACGGCTGAACAAGGGCGAGGTGCCGATCCTCGAGGACGGCCTCCCCGAGCTGCTCGCCGAAGGCCTCTCGTCCCGCCGGTTGCGGTTCGTGTTGGGCGCGAAGAACGCGGCGAGCACCTCGCAGTTCGTGTTCCTGTGCGTGCCCACGCCCCAGGGCGACGACGGCGCCGCCGACCTCTCCTACGTGGACGCGGTCGCGCGCGAGATCGCAGCGGTCCTGCGCCCCGGGACGGTGGTGATCAACAAGTCGACGATGCCGGTGGGTTCCACGCGCATGGTGCAACGGGTCCTCGCCGAGGCCGGTGCGCCGCCCGAGGACGTCTTGGTGGCGTCGAACCCGGAGTTCTTGCGCGAGGGCACGTCGATTCGTGACTTCCTCGAACCGAACCGCGTGGTCATCGGCTGCACCGACGCGTCGGTCGCGGTGCGCGTCTCGGATCTCTACAAGAACCTCAACGCGCCGATCCTCGTGACCGACCCCGCGTCGGCGGAAATGATCAAGTACGCATCGAACGCGTTCCTCGCCACGAAGATCTCGTTCATCAACGCAATTGCGAACCTCTGCGAGGCCGTCGATGCCGACGTGCGCGAGGTGGCGCTCGGCATGGGCTACGACCAGCGGATCGGGTTCGAGTTCCTCCACCCGGGACCGGGGTACGGCGGGTCGTGTTTCCCGAAGGACACTCAGGCGTTGCTCTACACCGCGCGCAACGCGGGCTATGACTTCTCGCTGCTCGAAGGCGTGGTGCAGGTCAACAAGGAACAACACGCGCGCATGGTCACGAAGATGGCCGATCTCGTCGGCGGATCGCTCGACGGCGTCACGATCGCCTGTTGGGGCCTCACCTTCAAGGCCAACACCGACGACCTCCGGGATTCGCCGGCAATCGCGTTCGTCCGCCGACTCCTGGAATCCGGCGCGATCGTGCGGGCCTACGACCCGGCCGCCGGGGAGCGGGCGGGCGAGCTGGTGCCCGGCCTCGAGATCTTCGCCGATCCCTACGAAGTCTGCGAAGGCGCCGCGGCGCTCGCCGTGCTCACCGAGTGGGACGAGTTCCGGTGGATGGACTTCGTGCGAGTGGCGGAAATGTTGCAGACTCCCACGGTGCTCGACACCCGGAACCTCCTGGACCCGGCGGCGCTGCGCCGCCACGGCTACACCTACGAAGGCGTAGGTCGCTAGTGCCCGAAGTCCCGGATCTGCCCCGGCGGCGGGCCACCGACGCACCGCGGTCCCGGGCCGTGGTCACCGGCGCCGCGGGCTTCCTCGGTTCACACCTGGCGGAGAAGCTGGTGGCGGACGGCTGGGAAGTGGTCGGCCTCGACAACCTGCTCACCGGCCGCATGGAGAACCTCGAAGCGCTGCTCCCGCACGAGGCGTTCTCGTTCTCCCACTACGACGTGACGAACTTCGTCCACGTGGCCGGACCCGTCGACGCGGTACTGCACTTCGCGAGCCCGGCCAGCCCGGTGGACTACCTCGAGCATCCGATCAAGACCATGAAGGTCGGATCGCTCGGCACCCACAACATGCTCGGGCTCGCCCTCGCGAAGGGTGCCCGGTTCTTCCTCGCCTCCACGAGCGAGGTGTACGGCGACCCGCAGGTCCATCCCCAGACCGAGGATTACTGGGGTCACGTGAACCCCATCGGTCCGCGCGGGGTCTATGACGAAGCGAAGCGATTCGCCGAAGCGCTCACGCTCGCGTACCACCGCAGTCACGGCCTCGACGTGCGCATCATCCGTATCTTCAACACCTTCGGTCCTCGGCTCCGGCCGCGTGACGGGCGAGTGGTGTCGAACTTCCTGACCCAGGCGATGGAGGGTGAGTCGCTCACGGTGTACGGGGACGGCAAGCAGTCGCGGTCGTTCTGTTACGTCGAAGACGAGATCCGCGGGATCGTCGCGCTCCTCAACTCGGACTACGTGGGTCCGGTCAACATCGGGAACCCGAACGAGTTCACGATCCTCGAACTCGCCGAAGCGGTCATCGACGTCACCGGTTCGAAGTCCGAGATCGTGTTCGAGGATCTCCCTGTGGACGACCCCACCCAGCGGAAACCGGACATCAGCCTGGCGACGTCGCTCCTGGGCTGGGAGCCAACGATCCAACTCCGCGAAGGACTCGAACGAACCTATGCGTGGTACCGGGCGGAACTCGAGGCTCGGGGTGCCTGACGTCGATCAGCCTGACGTGGGCGGCTACACGAAGTTGTCGGTCATCGTCCCGATCTTTAACGAGCGCAACACGGTCGTCGAGATCATGCGCCGGATGCGCGCTGTCGATCTCCCGATCGAACGGGAGTTCATCCTCGTCGACGACGGCAGCTCGGACGGCACCCGTCAGGTCCTGGCCCAGCTCGGCGACAGCACCGCGCGGGTGATCAGCCATCCGGCGAATCGGGGCAAGGGGGCGGCGATCCGTACCGGCCTCGAACACGCCACCGGGGATCTCGTCCTGATCCAGGACGCGGACCTCGAGTACGACCCCGAGGACTGGCCGAAGCTGCTGGCGCCGATCTTCCGCGGCAAGGCCACGGTGGTCTACGGGTCGCGCTTCACCGGTGAACGGCGCAACATGTTGTTCCTGCATTGGGTCGGCAACCGGATGCTCTCGCTGCTGACCAACGTGCTCTACAACACGACGCTCTCGGACATGGAGACCTGTTACAAGGTGTTCGACCGGAAGGTGCTGGACCGGGTCACCATCAAGTCTGACCGCTTCGACTTCGAGCCCGAGATCACCGCCAAGGTGCTGCGCCAAGGCATCCGGATCTACGAAGTCCCGATTTCGTACGCGGGACGCGAGCCGAGTGAGGGCAAGAAGATCACCTGGCGGGACGGCTTCGCGGCCGTGGGTGCGCTGGTGAAGTTCCGCTTCGTCCGCTGATGGCCGTGCCGGCGAGCTCACCGGCGTGGGCTGCGGTCGTCGTGAACTACCACTCGGGCCCCGAACTCGCGCACTGCGTCGACGCGCTCCTCGCCGACTCGAGTGCGGGGCTGGTCGAGGTGGTGGTCGTCGACAACGGATCGGGACCCGGTGAGATGGACGCGCTGGTCGCGTCCCGACCGGCAGTGACGGTGCTCCGACCCGGGGCCAATCTCGGCTATGCCCGCGCCGCCAACTTGGGGATCGCGGCGACGGTGGCGACGGTGGTGGCCGTGGTGAATCCCGATGCGATCGTGGCGCCCGGAAGCGGGGCCACGATCCTCGCCCGATTCCGCGCCGACGATCGCATCGGCGTGGTCGGCCCGATGATCCGGAACCCGGATGGCACCGTCTATCCCTCGGCCCGCGTTGCGCCCGGGCTGGGAGTCGCGGTCGGTCACGCCGTCCTCGGTGAGGTCGCGCCTCGCAACCGGTTCACCCGCGCCTATCGCCAACTCGATGCGGACCCCGCGGTCGGCCGCGCGGTGGACTGGGTGTCCGGCGCGGCGGTCTGGTTCCGCCGCGCCGCGCTCGATCGTGCGGGCGGCTGGGACGAACGCTTCTTCATGTTCATGGAAGACGTCGACGTGTGCCGGACCGTCCGAGGCACCGGTGCGGTCGTTTGGTACGAACCGGCGGCGAACGTGGTGCACGCGGTGGGAACGAGCCGCGCGGCCGCGCCGGTGCGCTCGATCGTGATGCACCACCGCGCGGCCTACCGCTATACGGAAAAGTGGTCGACCGGACTCCGGCGCGCGGTGCTCCCCGCGGCGGGTGCCTTCCTCGCCGCCCGGGCCGGGGTCCAGATCCTGGCCGCCGCGGGCGAACGAGCCCGACCGCGCCGGCGTCCCGAAATCCATCGCGCGACCAGGTAGCCTGGCGCCTCGCATGGCCAAACCGAAGCCCAGCAAGTACAGCCGCGCCCGCATCCGGTCGAAGGTCCGGCGCCCGAAGCGCGCCGGCGCCTCCCGCGCCTGGATGGTGACCACCATCGCCCTGTTCGCGGTGGGAGCACTGCTCGTGGTCCTCAGCTACAACGACCGCCAGGAACGATCGCTCGTCGCGCCCAAGCTTGGTGACCACATCCACGCCTACCTCGGCGTGAACATCTGTGGCACCTGGGAGCCGGCGGTGCCCGAGTTCCACGGTCGGAACGGCAGCGCCGATCAGAACGCCACCCCGCGCGCCGGAATCCACTCGCACGCGGACTTCCTCATCCACGACCACCCGTTCAGCAGCGACGAGACCGGGAAGAAGGCCACCCTCGGGCGCTATCTCGAGTACGCGCAGAGCAAAGTGTCCGCGAAATCCGTGAAGCTGTGGCCGCTCTGGGTGCCGAACGCCAACTACTCGAATGGGAAGAAGTGCCCGGACTCCGAGGCGCCGGGTGTCCTCCGGTACAAGGTCGGCCGGCTCGGTGAGCCGTGGCCCGAGAAGGCGCGCTCCGGGAACCCGGCGGATTACCACATGGCCAACGGGGACATCATCGCGATCTACTTCCTGCCCAAGGGCGACCCGCTGGAGCAGCCGCCCGGATCGGACGCGGCGCTGGCCAACATCGGCGACCTGAACGGTCGGTCGGCGCTCCCGGCGGCGTCCACCACCTCGGCGCCGAGTTCGACCCCGGCCGATTCGACCCCGCCCGATTCGGCGCCGCCCGATTCGACCCCGAGTTCGACGACCTCCAGCAGCCCGGCAGGCAGTAGCTCCACCACCCAACCGTGAAAGCCGTCGTTCTCGTCGGTGGTGCGGGTACCCGGCTGCGACCCCTGACGTACGCGACTCCGAAGCCGCTGCTCCCGATCGCCAACGTGGCGTTCCTGGAGCGTCAGCTGCACTGGCTCGGGACCTACGGAGTGGACGAAGCCGTCCTCTCGCTCGGCTACCTCCCGAATGCGTTCACCGACCACTTCGCGGACGAGCGCTTCGGTGACATGAAGCTGCGGTTCGTCGTCGAGCACGAACCGCTCGGGACCGCCGGCGGTATCCGGTTCGCCGCCGACGGCATCAACGAGCGGGTGCTGGTGTGCAACGGCGACGTGCTCACCGATCTCGACCTCGATGCCTTCGTCGCGTTCCACGAGGCCCGCGGTGCCGAGGCCAGCATCTCGTTGGCGCGCGTCGAGGACCCGTCGGCGTTCGGCGTGGTGCCGACCCGCAGCGACGGCGAGGTGATCGCGTTCGTGGAGAAGCCGCCGCGCGATCAGGCGCCCACCAACTGGATCAACGCCGGTACCTACATCCTGGAACCGTCGGTGCTCTCGTCCATCCCGACGCGGCTGAACGTCTCGATCGAACGCGAGACGTTCCCGCGCATGTTGGAGCGCCCGGGGCGGCTCTACGCCATGCCCTCCGAGGGTTACTGGCTCGACATCGGAACGCCGGCCAAGTACTTCGAGGCGCAGATGGACGTGCTGGCCGGGCGGGTGGGTCTTCCGCCCACTCCGGCCGCACGCGAGCACGAGACCGGAGTCTGGATCGAGCCCGATGTGACGATCGCGTCGGACGTCACGCTGACGGGTCCGCTGCTCCTCGGTGCCGGCGCGCAGATCGCCGCGGGCGCCCGAGTGGCCGGGAGCGTGGTGGGCGAACGATCGTCGATTGGTGCGGGCGCGACGGTCATCAACAGCGTGGTCCTCGCCGACACGACCGTGGGCGACGGTGACGTTCTCGATGGTGTGGTGGTGGGCGCAGACGCTCGACTCGACGTGAAGGCGGAAGCGTGAAGGCGTTCATCACCGGCGGTGCCGGGTTCATCGGATCGACGTTGGCGGACCGGCTTCTAGCCGACGGTTGGTCGGTCGATGTGGCCGACGACCTCTCCAGCGGTTCGCTCGCCAACCTTGCCGACGCGCGCGCGGTGGGCGACCGGCGGTTCTCGTTCCACCGGATCGACATTCGCAATGCTGCGATCACCGATCTCATCGAGTCGCGCCGGCCCGATGTGGTGTTCCACCTCGCGGCGCAGGCCGACGTTCGGGTCTCGGTGGCCAAGCCGCAACTCGATGCCGAGATCAACCTGATCGGCGCGCTCAACGTGTTCCAGGGCGCGCTCGGGGCCAAGGTCGGAAAGGTCGTGTTCGCCAGCTCGGGCGGGACCATCTACGGGACGCCCCGAGAGATCCCCACGCCCGAGACCCACCCCCAGCATCCCGAATCGCCCTACGGCGTGGCGAAGAAGGCCGGGGGCGACTACCTCCACTACTACCACGAGATTCACGGGCTCGACTACGCCGCGACTGCCTTCTCGAACGTCTACGGGCCGCGCCAAGACCCCCACGGTGAGGCGGGCGTGGTGGCCATCTTCACCGGCCTGTTCCTCGAACGGCGACGCCCGACGATCTTCGGAACCGGTGACCAGACCCGAGACTTCGTGTTCGTCGACGATGTCGTGGATGCACTGGCCCGGGCCGCCGAGCGCGGCGAGGGCATCATCAACATCGGCACTGGCGACGAGACCAGTGTCAACGACCTGTACGCGGCAATGTCACGCGCCACGGGGTTCAACGATCCCCCCAGCTATGCGCCGGCGCGTGCCGGCGAGCTGGATCGGTCGGCGCTCGCCATCGACCGGGCCGCCGTCGAACTCGGGTGGAAACCCTTCACGTCGCTGGACGAAGGCGTCTCCCGCACCATCGAGTGGTTCCGGGACCGCAAGAGTCGTTAGCGCCGGGTGCGCAGATCCTCGAGCGGAATCGGCGGCCGCGGCCGCCCCACATAGGCCGGGTCGGGGTGGCCCACCATCACGAGGGCGTGCGGCAGCCACTCGGGATCGAGTTCGAGCGCATCGCGCGCCGCTTCGGGGCAGAAGATCGGCGCCGCCACCCAGCAGGACGCGAGATCGCGATCCGCAGCCGCCAACATGAGGTTCTCGACCGCCGCCCCGAGTGACAGGAGCGCCATGCCCCATTCGGCGCGCTGGCGATCGGCGTCGGGATAGCGGTCGAGTCCGTTCCACGTGAGACAGCCGAGGATCAGCGCCGGTGCGCCGACGATTTTCTGGTGGGAGCGATCGACGAGTTCGTCGATGCGGCCGCGGTCGACGCCGTCGCGCTCGAGGTCGTGGCGCCAGTGTGCGCCCATGCCCTGCGCCAGGCGCGCCTTGGCGCGACCTGAGTGGACCACCACAAACCGCCACGGGCGGGCGTGGTGGGGTGCGGGCGCGCTGCACGCCGCCGCCACCAGCGCATCCAATGCGTCGAGCGCCACCGGCGCGGCGGTGAAGGATCGGATCGATCGGCGGGCATCGATGAACTGGGGGATGGCGGTCATCGGAACAAGTCGTCCTGAGCGGGCCGGATGAGTTCGCGCACCGAACCGTCGCGAAACCACGCGCGGTCGAGGCCGCGCACGATGGCGACGGGGATCCCGGACGCCTTGCCCATCACCAGCTCCGCGGCCGACGCGATCTCGTCGGCGAGGGCGACCTCGGTGACCCGGAGTTCCTGGCCCCGATCGTCGGTGTCGCCGCGCAGGTCGACGACCGCGGCGATGCCGGCCACGCCGATCGCCACGTCGGTGAGACCGTGACGCCAGGGTCGACCGAACGTGTCCGACACGACCACGCCGACCTCGATGCCGAGCGCGGCCCGCACCGAGTTGCGGATGCGATGCGCGGAGCGGTCGCTGTCGATCGGCAGCAGCGCGGCGGAACCGGCGTCGACGTTGGAGAGGTCGATGCCGGCGTTGGCGCAGATGAACCCGTGCCGGGTTTCGCTGATGACGAGATCACCGCGCCGTCGCACCACGCGCACGGATTCGGACGCGATGAGCTCAGCCCGGGCCGCGAAGTCCGCATGGTCGAGCGGCACGAGCCGGTGCTCGGCCTTCGAGACGATCTTCTGGGTCACGACGAGACAATCACCGTCGGTGAGTGGTGTGGCCTGCGCGGCGGTGGCCGCGACGATCATCGGTCCGAGTTGGTCGCCCGGTCGGATCTCGCCGATTCCCTCGACGGGCAGGACGTGCAGCGCCCGCATCAGGCGACGGCGTCGAGCGTGTGCTGCGCGAGCGCAGCCGCGACCCGCGCGTCGCGCATCAACGTGTCGGCGACCACCGCGCGCACGCCCGCGGCTTCGACCTCGGGTGCCCGGCGCGCGTCCCCGGCGTCGATCACCAAGGTCCCGCAGAACTCGGCGTAGGCGCGGGCGACGCCCACGCAACTGACCTCGATGCCGAGCGGGTCCATCAACCGGTCCGCCGGACCCTTCACCGGCGCACCGGCGATGATCGGGCTGACCCCGATCACTCGGTCCCGCCGGCGGATCAGAAGGTCTCGGATTCCCGGCACTGCGAGGATCGGACCGATCGAGATCACCGGGTTGGACGGGCAGACGAGGATCGTGTCAGCGGATTCGAGGGACGCGAGGACGGCGGGGCCGGGCCGGGACTCGGGGGCGCCGGCGAACTCGACGGCCACCACCGGCGGGTTCGCCCGCTCGCGCACGAACCACTCCTGCATCGCCAGGACCTCGATCTCACCGTTCGGGCGCCGGACGCTGACCCGGGTGGCGACGCGATCGTCCGACATGGGGATCACGCGGGGGACCACACCCCAGGCGGCGGTGATCTCGGCGGTGATCTCGGTGAGCGTGGCGCCCTCGTATCGGCGGCGGGTGCGATACAAGTGGGTGGCGAGGTCGTGGTCGCCGAGACGGAACCAGGTGTCGGCGCCATATCGATCCAGCGCGTCCATCGCGGTGAAGGTCTCGTCGGCGAGGCCCCACCCCTGTTCGGGGTGCTCGGCGCCGGCCAGGGTGTAGGTCACGGTGTCGAGATCGGGGGAGACGGAGAGTCCGTGGAACTGGTCGTCGTCGGCGGTGTTCACGACGACGGTGACCGACGCCGGATCGACCACGCGCACCAACCCGCGCAGGAACCGGGCGGCTCCGACTCCACCGGCCAAGGCGACGATCATTCGGGCAGCGTAGGGAGTGCGGGCCCGCGCCGGCGAACGTGCATCAGCCGCGCCGGGATTGGGAGGGGACCACGACGACCCCCTCCGAGGAGGGGGTCGTCGGGTTTGCGCCCACCTTCGGCGACGGGGGGTTCGCCGAACGCGGGTATCAGGAGGGGATCAGTTGTTCGACTGGCCGCGCAGTGCCTGCACGCGGGCTTTGCCGACTTCAACCGCCTTGCCCAGCTGCTCCGGCAGTGCCTGCACCGGCGCGGCCACCGAGATGCCCTTGAGCTGCTCGATGACCGGCTCCACCCGCTGCTTCACGTCGCCGATGACCGGCTCAGCCCACTGGCGGGGGTCGAGCGTCTTGAGCGTGGTGGCCGCAGTGTCGAGGCTGGTGGTGGCGGTATCGGTGACCAGGCTGCGCAGTGCGTCGGTCTTGGTCTCGATGACACCCTGCGCGTCCTTGGCGATGGTCACGATGCGCTCACCGGCTTCACGGCGCCGTACCTGCGCCTGCTGGAAGCCGAGGACTCCGGCGCCCACGGCGATGTAGGCGGCGTCGGCGGCGGTCTTGCGAAGGTCGAGTTCCATGGGGTCTCCTTGAGAGGATCTGCTGGCGCGGAAACGTGCTTGACGGGAGTTTCGGACGGGGGACCGGTGTCCTCCGTCGTGCTCGCACCATACAGCAACTTGCTAACTCTTGCAAGCACTCGTGACGATCGTCACCCGTCCGGGAGCGTAATCGCGTCCCAAAAGTCCAGGTGAGAGAGGTTTGGGGGATTCCGGCCCACCGGCAACCTCCGGTGCGGCCCGGGGTCACTTGTAGGCTCGCCCCGCTCATGGAACCCGATCTCCCGCCGACCCGACCGGGGGCGGAACTGGGCGCGGAACTGGGCGCGGAACTGGGCGACGGACCCCGCGATGAACCCGAGGAGGCGGCCGCCGCACCGGCGGTGGTGGCGGTCGTGGTGGCCCACGGCGACGCCCGTCACCTCGAAGAATGTCTCCACGCGTTGGCGGGCTCGGACTATCCGGATCTCACGGTGCTGGTGATCGCCGCGACCGACGACGATCTCGCGATCAGGGTCGCGCCGGTGCTCCCGAAGGCGTTCGTCCGGCCGGTGACGGTGCGGGGCTTCGCGGCGGGGGCCAACGATGCGATCGCAACGGTGGCCGGTGCGCCATTCCTGTTGTTCTGTCACACCGACGTGGTTCCGGAGCCCACTGCCATCCGGGTACTCGTCGAAGAGGCGTACCGCTCGAATGCCGCCATCATCGGGCCGAAACTCGTCGATGTCGCCCGGCCCGAGATCCTGCGCGAAGTCGGGTGGTCGATCGACCGGTTCGGCGTGGCGCACTCCGAGATCGAGCGAGACGAACTCGATCAGGAGCAGCACGATGCCGTGCGCGACGTCTTCTTCGTGAGCGACGCCTGCGTGCTGATCCGCGCCGACCTGTTCTCCGAACTCGGCGGGTTCGACCCGGAGTGCGATCCCGGTGCTCGGGCCCTTGACCTGTGCTGGCGGGCGCGGCTCGCCGCGGCCCGGGTGATCGTCGCGCCCGATGCGCGCGTCGGCCATTTCGAGGAGGACGGCCCGCACGAGTCGGATCGAGCTCTGGCCCAACGGCATCGAGTGCGGGCTCTGCTCACGAACACCGCGGCCGCCCGGCTGCTCTGGATCATACCGATGGCGATGGTGCTGCATTTCGCCGAGGCGTTGGTCTTTCTCCTGCGTCGCCGCCGGGACCGGTCGGCCGCGTTGGTGGGTGCGTGGACCGGAAATCTCCGCAACCTCGGCTCGTTGCGCGCGTCCCGTGCGCGGGCCCAAGCGGCCCGGGTGGTACCGGACCGAGAAATTCACGCGCTCCAGTTCCGCGGCAGCGCGCGGGTCTCGAACTACATGACGTCCTCGCTCCATGCCGACGCGCACATGCGCAGTTGGTCCCAGCGCGGCCGTTCGGTCGCGGACTCGGCATCGAGCCAGTTCCGCACCTGGCGGGGGTTACTGCTCATCGGAATGGTCGCGTTGGTCGTCGTCGGGTCGCGAGGGTTGTTGCTCGACCGGCTCTCGGCGGTCGGTCAGTTCGCCCCCTGGCCCGGGGTCTCCGATCTGCTCCGTTCGTTCACGAGTGAGTGGCGCTTCGCCGAACTCGGCGCCCACTCACCGGCACCGCCACTCCTTGCGCTCGCGGCGCTCCTGCGGATCCTCGGACTCGGGTCGGGCGATCTGGTCCGGAGTCTGATCGTGGTCGGCGCGATCCCGGTCGCCGCGTTCGGCGCGGCCAGGGCCGCCCGCCCCATCGCCGGCGCCGGGTGGCCGAGTGTGGTCGCCGCGTTCGCTTACGGGATCGTGCCCGTCCCGCGCAATGCGATCGCGAGCGGCGCTCTGGGACCGTTGATGCTCTACGTCGCGGCACCGTTCGTGTTCCTCGCGTTGGTGACGCTCGGAGGTCTGGTCACGTTCCGCTGGCCCCGCCGACGAATCGCAGTCCTGGGTGGCGTGGGGGTGGCGGGCGCGGCGACCTTCTGGCCGTTGGCGATTGCGTTGCCGGTGGTGCTCGTCGTCGGGATGCTCGTCGTGGCACCGCTCACTCGCGACGCCTCCGCTCGGCTCGTGACGATGCTGCGCAGCGCCGCGGTCCTCTCGGGACTCGCGCTGGTGTTGCTCTTCCCGTGGCCGCTCGCATTCCTCGCCGGTGGTGATCGGATCGGCGCGCTCGGGATCGGGTACGACCCGATCGACTCGTTCGGGTCACTGCTGCGATTGACGGTGGGCCCGAATGGTTCGGGGCTCGGACCCTGGGCCTTCCTCGTCGTCGGCCTGGCGGTCACCGTGATGGCGAGTGGGGAGCGCGCCGTCTGGTGCCTACGCCTCTGGGGCATCGCCTTGGTCGGGTGGATCGTGGCGGCCGTGCCGGCCTGGGTCGGATCCGCCAGCCCCGACGTGGCGGGGATGCTCGTTCCGGCCGCGTTGGCGCTCGCACTCATCGCAGGGATCGGCGTCGCGACGTTCGTCGACGAAGTTCGGCGGGGTGGACTCGGCTGGCGGCACGTGCTGGCGGCGGTGTCGGCGGCGGGGTTGGCCCTCGCCGCGTTCACCTTCGTGGGCGATACCGCCGGCGGCCGGTGGCACCAGCCCTCCGGCGATTGGAACTCGACCCTGTCCTGGATGCGAGCCCAGCGCGATCGCGGGTCGTTCCGGGTGTTGTGGGTCGGCTCGCCGGGGTCGGTCCCCGGCGCGTTTCACCGCACGGGAGAAACGGCGTTCGCGCTCACCAACGAAGGCCCCGGCGATCTTCGCGACGCACTTCCGGCTCCGGGGGGTGCCGGATTCGCGGCTGCCCGTGACGCGGTCGAGCAACTGGCGGACAACCGCACGAGTCGCATCGGTCGCGTGGTGGGCCCGATGGCGGTTCGTTACATCGCGGCACCGCAACGCCCCGCGCCCGGACCCGGCGCGCCCGCGGCGCCTGACGATCCGGTGGTCGCCGCGCTGGCGCGCCAACTCGATCTGCGCCAACTCGAGGTCGTGGCCGGGATGGTGCTCTACGAAAACGTCGCGTGGATTCCGGGCCGCGCGGTGGTGGCCGACGTTCCCCGGAGTCGGCCCACGGGTGTGACCCCGTTCGACGTGCGCACCTCCGGCGTCGCGCGCCCGGGCACCCGGGATTCGGTGGTCTGGTCGCAGCAGTACTCCGACGACTGGCAGGCGCCGTCGCGCGCACGCGCACCGGTGACGCAGCAGCGGGCGTTCGGGTGGGCGAACGGGTTCAGCCCGGCGGCGGCCGTCTCGGAGGCGGATGCGATCACGTTCGCGAAGCAGTGGTGGCGCTGGCCGCTCCTGTTGATGCAACTCGCGATTGTCATCGGCCTGGCGCGCCGTGCCCTGCGGCGCGGCCGACGGGCGCGGCGCAGCCGGGGCGCGCATGAACCGGTCGCGGACCTGGTGACGGCGCCGGTCGTGGTGCCGGCGGAGGAGTCGTCATCGTGAGCCGGTCCGGTCGAGTGGTCTTCGTGGCGCTGCTGATCATCGCGTTCGTGCTCGTCACGATCGCGACCGGGCGCGACAAATCAACCCCGGTGGCGGTGGCCACGGGCCCGCGCATCGACGGCGGCGGCACCCTCGCGTCGTGGTACTGCGCGGAAGGCACCTCGTCGCCGGACGGACGGGCCGATGAGGAGATCGTGATGGGCAACGTCGGCGCCGCGCCGTCGCGCGCCACTATCACCGTGTTCGGCGGAAGCGAGGTGGCTCCCGTTCGGCGGGAGTACGACATCGCGCCGGGACGAGTGGTCCGAGTGCGAGTGGCGGACATCGCGGTACAGGCCGAGCCCGGTGTGCTCGTCGAGGTCCGCGGCGGCGCGACTGCCGTCGAACATCGAATCCAGCGCGGAAGTGATGTGGCGCTCGGTCCCTGTGCCCGTGAACCGGCGGATCAGGCCAACTTCGCGTCCGGGACCACCCTCCGGGGCGCCGAGGTGTGGCTGGCGCTCTTCAATCCGTTCCCGGACGATGCCGTCGTCGACGCGGCGGTCACGACGGGCGAGGGTCTGCGCGCCCCCGGCGCGCTGCAGGGAATCGTGGTGCCCCGCTTCACCCGGGTGAGCGTCCCGCTCCACGATCTGGTGCCGCGCGCCGACCTCCTTGCAGTCTCGACCAGCGTGCGGCGCGGTCGCGTCGTGGCCGAACAGAGCGTGGCGCTCGACGGCACCGACGGTCGCGGTGGCCTCGCGCTGAGTCTCGGCGCCGCGACGGCGCGCGAGTGGCGGTTCCCGGCCGGCATCACCGGCTCGGGTCGTACGGAACGGCTCGTGCTCGCCAACTCGGGGAGTCGGGACGTGCGCGTGACCGTCGGCTTCGTTCTCGACGCCGCCGCGGCCGTCGAACCGGTGGCGGTGATCATCCCCGGTGCGACCGCGCTCGCGGTCGACTTGTCTCGGGTGCCGCCGGACATCGGGTTCGCCACCGTGGTTCGGGCGCGCCGGCCGATCGCGGCCGAGATGATCGGTGCGAGCACCCCACCCCAAGGCGCTGACGTCCGGGGATTGGCCAGCGACCTCGGCGTGACGCGCGGTGCCCGACGGTGGGCGATCGTGCCGGCCCGACTCACCGCAACTTCGCTCGACGCGCTCGCCCTGGTCTCGGCGGATGGGCGACGCCACCGAGTGCAGATCGTGCGCCAGGTTCGGGGCCGGGCTCGGGTCCTGGCGCGAGCGGTGGTGCCGGCGGTCGGCCGTACGACCATCGACCTCGCGAGACTCGTCGGTTCGCCCGATGTTGCCGTCGAGGTGCGAGCCCACGGTCCCGTCGCGGTCGAGCGAGTGTCGTCACGCCCCGGTTTCACCCGGTCCCATGCGGTCGTGCACGCCGGGACCGGCCGCTGAAGTTTCGGATGCCGCGCCGGCCCGTTCGGCGCCATCACCGCCTCGCTCACGACCGGGGTCGGCCCGGATTCCGCCAGTAGCGTCGATCCCGTGCTCACCCGAGTCCTCATCGCCGTCGCGCTGCTCGCGGTGAGCGGCGGTGTGGCGTTCTGGTTCGAGCAGCGGCGCCGAGGGTCAGGGGCGCCGATCCGGGACCCGTACCCGATCCCTCGTCAGCTCACGCGATCCGATTTCCCCCGCGCCGACGCGCCCTGGCTCGTGGCCTTGTTCTCATCCGCCACGTGTGACGGATGCGCGTCGATGCGCGACAAAGTGCTGGCGACCGAGACCGCCCAGGTCGCGGCGGTGGACGTCTCGTTCCAGGCCGACCGCGAGATCCACGAGCGCTACGAGATCTCCGGGGTGCCGATGGTGCTCGTCGCCGATCGGGAAGGTGTGGTCCGGCGCGCGTTCCTCGGCGTGGTCAGCGCCACCGATCTCTGGGCCGCGGTGGCCGCGGCGCGCGATCCGTCCCTCGACATCACGCACGGCCTGGACGTCCTCGACTGACTGACTGACTGCAATCAGTCGGGGATCGGTGCGAGCGGAGTGCCCTCTTCGTCGACGGCATCCACGCGCCCGTCGGCGTGGGTGAAGGTCCGCGCACCACCGGCGTGGTAGCCGACCGCGCCGTCGACGAGCCGTTCGACTTCGAGGCCGTCGAGGGTCTCGTGCTGGATCAGCGCTTGCGCGATCGCGTCCAGGCCACCGCGATACTTCGTGAGCAGAGTGACCGTGCGCTCTTCGCGTGAGCGCAGGATCCGCTCGACCTCTTCGTCGATGACGCGTGCGGTCTGGTCGGAGTAGTCCCGGGTGTGCACGAGATCCTCGCCGAGGAAGACCGCGCCCTGGGAACCCCAGGCCATCGGTCCGATGCGATCGGACATGCCCCACTCCCGCACCATCCGGCGCGCGATCTCGGTGCCCCGAACCAGGTCGTTGCTGGCGCCGGTGGACTGGGAGCTGAACACGAGCTGCTCGGCGACCCGGCCACCGAGCATCACGCACAACATGTCTTCCAGGAAGTTCTTGTCGTGCGCGTACCGCTCCTCCTCCGGCAGCTGCTGGGTCATGCCGAGCGCCATGCCCGTGGGGAGAATCGTCACCTTGTGGACCGGGTCCGCGTGGTCGAGGACGTAGGCCGCGATCGCGTGTCCGGCCTCGTGATAGGCGGTGTGCTCCTTCTCCTCTTCGTTCATGACGACGGTCGGGCGCTTGAGGCCCATCAGGATCCGGTCCCGCGCATCCTCGAAGTCCTCGCGGTGGACCGCGGTCTCACCGCGGCGCACTGCGAACAACGCCGCTTCGTTGACGAGGTTGGCGAGATCGGCGCCGGACATGCCCGGTGTCCCCCGAGCGACCACCTCGATGCGCACGTCGTCGGAGATCTTCTTGTCCCGGAAGTGGACCTTCAGGATGTCGGTGCGCTCCTCCAGAGTGGGGAGCGGGACCATGATCTGACGGTCGAACCGGCCGGGCCGCAGCAGCGCGGGATCGAGGATGTCGGGCCGGTTGGTGGCCGCGATCATCACGACGCCCTCGCCGGACTCGAATCCATCCATCTCGGCGAGCATCTGGTTGAGCGTCTGCTCGCGCTCGTCGTGCCCGCCGCCGAGGCCGGCACCGCGCTTGCGGCCGATCGAGTCGATCTCGTCGATGAAGATGATCGCGGGTGCCTGCTTGCGAGCGGTCGCGAACAGGTCACGCACGCGCGCCGCACCGACGCCGACGAACATCTCCATGAAATCCGAGCCGGTGATTGCCACGAAGGGCACGCCCGCCTCGCCTGCGACCGCGCGAGCGATGAGCGTCTTGCCGGTCCCGGGAGGGCCGACCAGCAGCACGCCCCGAGGGATGCGGGCACCGATCTCCTTGAACTTGCCGGGGTTCTTCAGGAAGTCGACGACCTCCTTGATTTCTTCCTTCACCGGCTCGTAGCCCGCGACGTCGCCGAAGGTGGTCTTGGGCTTCTCCGCGTCATAGACCTTGGCGCGACTCTTGCCGATGTTCATCACCGCGCCCATCTGACCTTGGGCGCGCCGGTTCATCCAGACGAAGAATCCGATGAGTGCGGCGATGGGCAGGAGGTACACGAGGATCGGGAGCCACGGGTTCGACGTCTCACGGGTGTACTTGATGTCCACGCCCTGCGCGGCCAACTGCTTCAACTCGCTCGCCTGGAGATCGTCGTTCGGGCCGGCCGAGCTGAACTCGGTTTCCTTCTTCACCGGTTCCGTGAACTTGCCGTTGATGCGCCCGGTCTGGGGGTCGTACTCGACGCTGGCGATCTTGCCGTCGGCGACCAACTTCGAGAACTGGCTGTAGCTGATCGATGCCTTCGACTTCGTGTCGCTGTTCAGCGTGGTCATGAACAACACGAGCGCGACGATGCCGACGATGGCGAGCGTGACCCAGCGGGACCACGGCTTCGGCGCCGGACCTGGGGTCCCGGGCCCGGAGGGGCGCTCGGGGCGAACGGGGGGCCGGTTCGGCGGTGGTGTACTCACGACGGAGGGTGGCTCCTGAATCAGCGTGGACCGGAACTTGCAATGTTACGACCCGCGACCGCCCCGCCCTCAGTCGGCATTTCGACCGCGAAGCGGGTGAGCGGAGAGACTGACCCCGTGGAGACGAGATCGCGGCCGATCCGTTGGGGTCTTCCCGATTTCGCCTGGGCCTGGGTCGCGATCATCTTCGGCCAGGTCGTGGTGGGCACCGTCACGCTCCAGGCGCGCGGGTTCGGGGTCGGACACAAGTCCGATGCCATCGACATCGCGGTCATCACCGCCGCGAGCGCCCTCCTGACCGCCGCCATCCTGGCCCTCATCTCCACGCTGAAGGGTCAGGGCTCACTCGTCTCGGATTTCGGCCTGCGCGTTCGGCTCCGAGATTGGCCCTGGCTCGCGGCCGGCGTGGGGCTCCAGCTGGTGGCGACGGCCGGCGTGGAACTCATCAACCTGGTCGGTGGACCCCAGCCGGAACAGGATGTTGCCCGGGCGTTGCAGAACTCAGGGACGATCGGGCGTGTCCTCGGCGCGCTCGCGGTGGTGATCGGCGCGCCGCTGGCCGAGGAGCTGCTCTTCCGCGGTCTTCTGCTCCGGTCGCTGCTCCGACGGATGCCGGCGGTGGCCGCGGCGCTGGTCTGCGGAGCCCTCTTCGCAGCTGCGCATCTCTTCGACCCGAACGCGGCGGTGTTGATCGCGCCGTTGATGTTGGTGGGGGTGGTGTGCTCGATCCGGGCGATTCGAACCGGAGAACTCTCCCAGTCGCTCCTGGTACATGCCGGCTTCAACCTGCTGAGCGCGATCATCCTGATCCAGGGCTGAGCCGGCGAAACCGCTCGCCCGTGCTCCCGGGCGCCGCGCGGCGGCGCGCCGTTCCAGGTCCCTGACCAGGGCAAACACGCGTGTCATCCCTCGAATCATCCCTGCTCATCCTTTGATCATCCTCCAGAAAATTCGCCGAAACCGTCGAAACACTTTTCACGAGGGCAAACCACCGAAGGGGAGAACCACGATGCAATGCAGTCGATGTGCCAGGGCGGGAATGGTCGAGATCCGGATGAACATCGCCGGTGAGGATGTGTTGTTCCACAGTTGCGGTCGCTGCGAAGCGCGCCTCTGGAGCTCGCCGGACGGCCCGCTGTCGCTCGACCGGGTGCTCGAACTCGCTCGCCGACCGTAGAAACGGTCGCTTCAGAACTCTGAGGCGCGCTGCTCATGGTGTGGGGTTGACGGCCCCCACGCCTCTCGCGGGGCGGCGGCGCCGGAGTGCACACGAAGGGGGGTCCATCCGGACCCCCCTTCGTCATTTCTTTCTCGCTCGCGTCCGGACGTGATCGAGAACGTCTGTACCGGCCTGTCATGCTGAAGCGCGTGGCGCTCGATCCCCAGACCGTTCGTTTCGACGCGCCGTCGGCGCCGCGCCCGGCGGTGTTTCCCGGCGCGACCGATCGATTGATTCCACCGCGCGACCCGGACCTGGCGTTGCTGTGGCGAGCGTTGAGCGCGTTGGTCGTCGCCGGGTGCTGCGGGATCGTGCTCTGGTTCCTCGACCCGCGGCTGCTGCTGCGGAACACCACGCCGAACGGCGGCGACCTCGGGGCGCACGTGTGGTTCCCCGCGTACCTCCGTGACCACCTGCTCCCGAACCTGCGCGTTTCCGGATGGTCGAACGACTGGTTCGGCGGATTCCCGGCGGGCCAGTTCTACTTTCCGGTCCCGGCCATCGTCACCGTGGTCCTGGACCTGTTCATGCCCTACAACATCGCGCTGAAGTTGACGACGGCCATCGGTCCGGTCGCAATGCCGGCCGGGGCCTACGCCTTCGCCCGCGGCCTGCGGCTCCGCCGACCCGGCCCCGAGCTGTGCGCCGTGGCCACCCTCGGATTCCTGTTCTTCAAGGGCATCGCCACGAGCTCGGAGTCCTCCGCCGAGATGGTGAGCATTCAGTTCAACCAGCGGATCATGGGCGGACCGTTGGTGAGCGCATTGGCAGGGGAGTACTCGTTCTCGTTCGCGCTCGCCCTCGGCCTGTTCGCGCTCGGCGCCCTGGCCTTCTCGGTCCGGACCGGCACGCGGTCCTGGCTCGGCGCGATTCTGCTCGCCGCGACGGTGATGTCCCACGTGGTGGTGGGCATCTTCGTGGCCGTCGGCGCGGTGGTGATCGTGCTCGTCGCGCTCACCACTCGCGTGCGGAGTCGCGTCACCATCGGGCGCGCGCTCGCCATCGGCGGCATCGGTGCGGCCCTCACCGCGTTCTGGACCCTGCCGCTCGTCGCCACGTTCGGATACACGGCGAACATGCGCTACACGAAGCTCACCACGTACCTCAAGTATCTGAACGTCGACGAGTTCCTCTGGGTCTACGTCCTCGCGCTGATCGGCCTCGCGTTCGGCATTGCCTTCCGTCAGCGAGCGGTGCTCATCATCGGGGCGCTCGCGATCATCTTCGCGTTGGTGTTCCGATTCTGGCCCGAGCTCCACGCCTGGAACCTGCGGTTCCTCCCGTTCTTCTACCTGTGCACGTTCTTCCTGGCCGCCGCGGGTGCGGCCGAGATCATTCGCCGAGCCAGCGGCGAGTTCGCCCGCTTGTGGGTGGGCAAGGCCCCCCGGCCCGACGAGGCGTACGAGTTCTCAACCGCCCGCGCCGGCCGGACCTACCGCGTGGTCGCCAGCCTGGCGATGACCGTCGCGGTGGCCATCGTCGCGGTGGTTGGGATCACCTTCAACTTTTCCCAGCGCGGTTTCCTGCCCTACTGGGCGACGTGGAACCAGACCGGCTACGAGTACTCGGTCCGGCCGGGTCAGTCCGCGGCCAGCGAGAAGGCCCTCGCCCGCAAGCAGTACCCCGAGTACCGGGCGTTGATCGATGCCGTGGACCGGCTGCCCGCGGGCCGGCTGCTGTGGGAGGGCGGCGGGTCGATCGACAGTTACGGGACCCCGTTGGCGCTGATGTTGCTGCCGTACTGGACCGAGGGTCGGATCCAGTCGTTCGAGGGCCTGTACTACGAGTCCGCAGCGAGTACCCCGTACGTGTTCATGGCAGTCGCACCGCTCTCCGGTGCGGGCAACGCGTCGAATCCGGTGCGCGGTCTCGATTATCGGGATCTGGCGTCGTTCAAGGACGGGGTGCGGTACCTCCGTGCGCTCGGCGGCCGCTACTACGCCGCGCATTCCGCCGCCGCGAAGGCGGCCGCCGATGCCGAACCCACGTTGACCCGGGTGGCGCGCAGCAAGGACTTCGACCGGCAGGCGCCGGACGGGTGGAGCGTCTACGAAGTGCGTAACCATGCGCTCGTCGCGCCGTTGCAGTTCGAACCGCTCGTCGTGAAGCCGCGGGCCGCATCCCAGGCCGAGTGTTTCCACCGTCCCGCCGCCGGCGTGCCGGGTCCGAACCTGGGCGCGTGGGAGTGCATCGCGGCGGGCTGGTGGGCGAACCCGGCAACCCTGGACCAGCCGCTCGCCGCCGCCGGACCGCGTTCCTGGCTCCGGAGCGCCGCCAAGGACACCTCCGGGATTCCCCGCCGCGGATTGCCGTCGGTGCGAGTGAGTCGGATTCACGAGACCGAACACTCGATCCGGTTCCGGGTGTCGCGCCCCGGGGTGCCGGTCGTGGTGCGGACGTCGTACTATCCCAACTGGAACGCCACCGGCGCGAACGGTCCGTGGCGGCTCACGCCGAACTTGATGGTCGTCGTGCCGACGAGCCGCGACGTCCAACTGAACTTCGGGCGATCGGACTTCGAGATGGTCGGGGGCCTCGTGAGTATCGGAGGCGTGCTCGGGGTGGTGGGGCTCGGAATCTGGGATCGGACGCGGCGTCGGCGGGGGATTTCCGGCGGCGCTGAAAGCCGCAAAACTCCACGAAACCCTTCGGATCCGCCACCCTCGGACAACCCGACGACCCGGGGGACCGACGGCGAGAGCGCTACCATGATCGTCCCGCCCTGAGGGCGGTGAGGAGCCTCGAGGCTCGATCGTGGGCGATTCGCTCGACACAATTTTCAAGGCCTATGACGTTCGCGGGATTTATCCGGACGAAATCGACGAGGGCATTGCCAAACGGATTGGCAACGCGTTCGTCCGGTTCACCGGTGCATCCACCGTGGTCGTCGGCCACGACATGCGGCCGTCTTCGGTCCCGCTGAGCCACGCGTTCATCGAGGGCGCAACCCTGGCCGGCGCGGACGTCGTCAACGTCGGCCTGGCATCGACGGACCTCGTCTACTTCGCGTCCGGCACCCTCGACGCGCCGGCGGCCATGTTCACCGCCAGCCACAACCCGGCCCAGTACAACGGGGTGAAGCTGTGTCGGGCGGGCGCCGCGCCGGTGGGGGAGTCCACCGGTCTGGTCCAGATCAAGGAAGCGGTTGCCTCTGGTCTGCTCGAGCGGGCCGAGGAGATCGGCCAGGTGCGCGAGCAGGACATGCTGAGCGACTTCGCGGACCACGTCCGATCCTTTGCGGACCGGAGCGTGTTGGCTCCGTTGAAGATCGTCGCCGACACCGCCAACGGGATGGGCGGGCTCGTGGTGCCGAAGGTCTTCGAGGGTCTGCCCTTCGAGTTGGATGTCCTCTTCGGTGAGCTCGACGGCACCTTCCCGAACCATCCCGCCGATCCCATCCAACTCGAGAACCTCGTCTCGCTGCGCGAGCGGGTGTTGGAGACCGGCGCGGACCTCGGACTCGCGTTCGACGGTGATGCCGATCGCGTCTTCCTCGTCGACAACGAAGGGGAGCCGGTCTCGGGCTCCACGACCACGGCGATCGTCGCCAAGACGATGCTGGCCCGCACCCCCGGCGGCACGGTGGTCCACAACCTGATCTGCTCGAAGACGGTGCCCGAAGTCGTACGCGAGTGTGGCGGCGAACCGGTGCGGACCCGCGTCGGTCACTCGTTCATCAAGCAGGTGATGGCCGAAACCGACGCGATCTTCGGCGGAGAACACTCCGCGCACTACTACTTCCGCGACAACTGGCGGGCCGATTCCGGGTCGATCGCCGCAATGGTGGTGCTCGAAGCATTGTGCGCCGCGGGCGTGCCCCTCTCGGAACTGCGGCGGCCGTTCGAGCGGTACGCCGCGTCGGGAGAGATCAACACGAAGGTGGGAGATCCGCTCGCGGTCATCGAGGCGGTGGCCGCCCACTTCGTCGGTGCGACCCAAGATCGCCTCGACGGGCTCACTGTGGATCTCGGCGACTGGTGGTTCAACCTGCGTCCGAGCAACACCGAGCCGCTGCTGCGCCTCAACCTCGAAGCGGCCGACCGGGCCGCGTGCGATGCTCACACCGAGGAAGTCCTCACGCTCATCCGAGCCGAGTCCTAGGAGAAGAACGTGGCCCTCGACCCGCAGTTATTGGAAATCCTGGCGTGCCCCGACGACAAGGGGCCGCTGCTGTACTTCGAGTCGGAGCAGGCGCTGTACAACCCGCGCTTGAAGCGTCGGTACGCGATCCGGGACGACATCCCGATCATGCTCGTCGACGAGGCCGAGACGGTCACCGACGCGGAGCACGATCAACTCGTGGCCAAGGCCAGCGCAGAAGGCATCACCCCCACGTTCGAGGCGTGAAGCCGGCGAACGCACAGAACGCGACCCAAGTCCACCGAGGCGGAGCTTGCGGAGCCGAGCAGCTCGGGAGCGTCTCGACGCGCAACGAGCGGTTCGTCTGCAGAGCGGACGAGCAGAGATGACTGATTCACTGGGCTTTCTCGACGCGGTCGCCGGGCTGCCGGAACAGTTGCGGGCCGCGCACGACGCGTGCGCCGTGGCGCTCACGGCCGATCGGCTTCCGCCCGCCGACGCCATCCGCAACATCGTCGTGATGGGGATGGGCGGTTCGGGCATCTCCGGTGACGTGCTCGCATCGGTGACGAACGGGACGCTGCCGGTACCGGTCACCGTCCTCAAGCAGTACCGGACGCCAGCCTTCGTCGGCCCGCACACCCTCGCGTTCGCAGTGTCCTACTCGGGCGGGACCGAGGAGACGTTGTCGATGACGGCCGGCGCGCTCGACGCCGGCGCGCAAGTGATCGCGGTGTCGAGCGGTGGCGAGCTGGCAGACCTCGTGGTCGGCCGCGGGGGCCTGCACGTCCCGTGCCCGCCCGGGTACATGCCGCGGGCGGCGCTCGGCGCGCTCGTCGCGCCGCTCTTCGTCTCGTTGTTCCGTATGGGGCTGCTGCCGGACGCGCACGCGTGGTTGGTGGGCGCGCAGGACCAGCTCGCCCGCCGCCGCGACGGGTGTGCGGTCGGCGTGCTCGGTGACCTGAACCCGGCGCGCCGGATCGCCCGCCAGATCGGGCGCACGATCCCGCTCGTCTATGGCGGCGGCGCGCTCGGCGCGGTGGCGGCGATGCGCTGGAAGGCGGACATCAATGAGAACGCCAAGGCGCCAGCGTTCTGGAACACCCATCCCGAACTCGACCACAACGAGATCTGCGGATTCGGCCAACACGGTGATGTGACCCGCCAGATCGTGACGCTCGTCGAACTCCGTCACGGGTTCGAGCACGAACGGCTCGAACCGCGCTTCGCCGGGACGCGTGAGCAGATCGAGGAGTGCGTCGCCCAGGTGCTCGAGGTACGCGCCGAGGGCGACGGTCGACTCGCACAACTCCTGGATCTCATGTATCTCGGCGATTGGGTGAGCTGTTACCTGGCGCTGGAGAACGACGTGGACCCGGGCCCGATCCCGGCCATCACCGCACTGAAGGACCGGCTCGCCCGCACGTGATCGGGGCGCCTCGGCCCGGCTCGCAGCTCAGCGCCCGCCGGTGGCACGAAGTGGGTTCGGCGCTGGCCGCAGCGGTGAACTGCTGACGGCCGGCGTTTCCCGCATGGCGGGCCGTCGAGCTGCCAAGCTGGCCCGGTGATCGACCTGCCGTACGCCGGAGACCCGACCACCTTCACCACCGCAGGAGCCGCCCGCCGCGTCGACAAGCCGTGGGGGTGGGAGATCCACTGGACCCCGACCGACCGTCCGTACGTGGGGAAGCTCTTGCACGTCTGCGCGGGGAAGCGGCTGTCGTTGCAGCTGCACGACGAGAAGCTCGAGTCGTGGTTCCTGATGGCCGGCCGGGCGCAGGTGGTCTGGGACGACGGGACCGGCGAGATGGTCGAGACGGAGTTGCAGCCCGGCCTCGGCTATTCGTGTGCGGTCGGCCAACGGCACCGGCTGGTGGGCATCACCGACTGCGACATTCTCGAAGTCTCCACTCCCGAGTTGGGCACCACGTACCGCCTCGACGACGACTACGCGCGGCCCGACGAGACCGAGGACGTGCGCCTCGCTCCCGGCCGGGGCTGGGCCGGATAGACGACCGGGCCTGGGGTCACACGCTCGGCCTGCCCCGAGCGCGGTCGAGGCGGCCGCAGTCCGGTGAGCTAACCTTTTCGTCTGGTCGGGCCCCCGTTGGGGCTGTCATCCGGTGATCCGGGCCGACTCTGGCTAACGGTCTCGTACGCATCGGATCTGACTCGTCGGATTCGACCCGGCGCGCCGTTCGAAGAGAAGGAACCCGAATGACTGCCACCGAAGCACGTCCGTCCACGAGCGATTTCAAGGTCGCCGATCTGACCCTCGCCGAGTTCGGCCGCAAGGAGATCGAACTCGCCGAGCACGAGATGCCCGGCCTCATGTCGCTGCGGGAGCGCTACGGCGCCACCCAGCCGCTCGCCGGTGCCCGCATCACCGGGTCGCTGCACATGACGATCCAGACCGCGGTCCTGATCGAGACCCTCACCGCCCTCGGCGCCGACGTGCGCTGGGCGTCCTGCAACATCTTCTCCACCCAGGACCACGCCGCCGCCGCCATCGCGGTCACCGGCGTGCCGGTGTTCGCCTGGAAGGGCGAGACGCTGGAGGAGTACTGGTGGTGCACCGAGCAGGCGCTCGCATGGCCCGACGCCGACGGCCCGAACATGATTCTCGACGACGGTGGTGACGCCACCCTCCTCGTGCACAAGGGCGTGGAGTTTGAGAAGGCCGGTGCGGTCCCGGACCCGTCGACCGCGGACTCCGAGGAGTTCGAGATCGTGCTCGCCACGCTGGGCCGTGCGCTCGTCGAGGACCCGCAGCGGTTCACCAAGATGGCGGCTGGGATCCAGGGCGTCACCGAGGAGACCACCACCGGCGTGCACCGGCTATACCAGATGATGGAGGGCGGCAAGCTGCTGTTCCCCGCGATCAATGTGAACGACTCGGTCACGAAGAGCAAGTTCGACAACCTCTACGGCTGCCGCCACTCGCTCGTCGACGGCATCTGTCGCGCCACCGACGTCATGCTCGCGGGCAAGGTCGCAGTGGTGTGTGGGTACGGCGATGTCGGCAAGGGGAGTGCGCAGTCACTGCGCGGCCAGGGCGCGCGGGTCATCATCACCGAGATCGACCCGATCTGTGCGTTGCAGGCGGCGATGGAGGGCTACCAAGTCACCACCCTCGAGGACGTCATCGGCGAGGCCGATCTCGTGATTACCACCACGGGCAACGCGATGATCGTGACCGCAGATCAGATGGGGCGGCTGAAGCACAACGCGATCGTCGGCAACATCGGTCACTTCGACAACGAGATCGACATGGCCGGGCTCACCAAGACCCCGGGCATCGAGCGGATCAACATCAAGCCCCAGGTCGACGAGTGGAAGTTCCCGGCGGCCGACGGTCGACCCGCGCACTCGATCATCATCCTGGCCGAGGGACGCCTCCTGAACCTCGGATGCGCGACCGGTCACCCGAGCTTCGTGATGTCGAACAGCTTCACGAACCAGGTGATGGCGCAGATGGAGATCTTCGGTCACCCGAACTTCTACGAGCGCAAGGTGTACACGTTGCCGAAGCACCTCGACGAGGAAGTGGCGCGGCTCCACCTCGACAAGCTGGGCGTCAAGCTCACCCGGCTCACCGACGAGCAGGCCGATTACCTCGGCATCCCGGCCGACGGTCCGTACAAGCCGGAGCACTACCGCTACTGACCGACCTCCGTCGGAGTTTCAGTGTGAAGGTTGGCCCGACCGATTCCGGTCGGGCCAACGCTTCGTGGTCGCTATCGGTCGTCGTCCTGGATGGTCAGGGTGCCGGTGCCGCGACCGATGGACAGACCGCCGGTCGGCGCCGACAACGTGATCGTCGCCGTCTCGTCGTTCTCGACGATGACGTCCGGAAGCGCCTTGACGTCGATGATCTTGGACGTGCTGCCGACCAAGAACTTGATGGTCCGGGTGGAGGACGTTCGATAGTCGGTACCCGCCGTCGCCGTGCCGCCCGCGATCGTGACCTTGATGGTCATCGGGACCACGGCGGGCGCATCGAGCGCGAGCCGAATCCGCCCGGCGTTCCCGAGGCCGCTGTCGCCTTCCCAGACTCCCGCATCACCCACGGACACATGGGGTCCAACTGCGGCGGGTTCGTTGTCGATGATCCGAGCGGCAACCGCCGAGGTCCCGAGCGTCACGCCACCGGTAGGACTGCTCAGCAGCACCTTGAACCGTTCGTCACCTTCGGCAGAAGTGTCGGGCGGAAGGTCGATGTGCACGTACCGCGTGGTGGTGCTCACACCGCCGGGCGGCACGCCGAAGGTCAAGGTCTTGAAGAGTTTGCTCGTGAAGTCGGCGGGCATCGACGCATAGCCCGGTACTGCGGGCGGGTACGACTGCGTGGCGTACCCGGGCGGGATCGGAACCACGGAGTAGGTCACCGTCACCTTCGTCGGCGACGGGGACGACAGCGACACGGCGAAATCGATCGAGTGCGCACCCGAATCGCCCTCGGTGGCTGATGCCCCGGCGATCGAGACCGATCGCGCCGATCCCGTGGACCAGAGCATCGCGTGCTGCTCGCCGAAGAAGAAGACGAGCCAACTCCCGGCCACCTGACCGACGTCGTTGATGTCGCCGACCTGGGTCAGGCCCGAGACGAGACCCTCGAGCAGGGCCGAACCGCCTTGGCGGTCGGTGACGAAGCCTCGCTGTCCGTTCGCGATATTCCCGATGATCTGCCCGGATGCGTTGATGCGACCCGGTTCGCCACCACCGATGCCGAGGCCGTCTTCATAGGGCAGCAGGGTCATCGGCTCGGTGGGGGTCCAGCGAAACGGGATCGGGAGTCCGTCCACCACCGTGTACCCGGCGACGGTGCCAGCGTCGTTGATGGCGGCTGCTCGCGCGTTCCCCCCGACGGTGCCGAGGTTGACCATGCCACCGGCGAGCGTCCAGCGGAACGGGCGGTCGCTGGTGAAGCCGGGTGCCGTCGGGGAGTAACCGACGACGACCCCACTCGAGTTCATGCCGTAGGCGGTGGAGGTGTTGCTACCCAGCGTTCCGAGGTCCACCGTACCGTTCGTCGAGTCCCAGTAGAACCCGTGAGTGGCGGTGTTGCCCACGATGCTCGAGTTTCCGGCGACCTGACCGGCGTTGTTCAGCGCGGCCACGTCCGCCGACGTTCCGCCGAGGGTCGGGATGTCGGTCATCCCGTTGACGGAATCCCAAGTGAATGCGTGGGTTTCGCCGCCGGCCGTGGTGGACGTTCCGATCACCTGACCGGACGCGTTGATTGCCCGAGCGCTCGATGTCGTGCCACCGAGGGTGCCGAGGTCGGTCATCCCGTTGACGGAATCCCAGATGAACGCGTGCGACTGACCCGTGCCGGTCGTGGCCGCGCCCACCACTTGGTCCGAGTCGTTGATGTCGGACGCGGTGGAGCTGGCGCCGCCAAGGGTGCCGAGATCGATCATGCCGGTGGTCGAGGTCCACCGGAACGCGCGGTAGTCGCCGGTCCCGTTCTGTGCCTCACCGACCACGTGACCGGCGGCGTTGAGTGCGCCGGCACGCGAGGAGAGACCCCCGAGCGTGCCGAGGTCGATGGGCGTTCGGTCCAGCGACGCAGCCGCCGGGATTGCGGCCGGCGGGAGCGCCACGAGTGTGCCCGTGGCCAGGACTCCTGCCACCGTTGCCCATGATCGTTTCGTCCGCATCGAGCGACCGTACCCCTGATCCGGGGCAATGGAAAGGGACCGGTCAGGCGGGGAGGTCTGTGCGCAACGTGCGCCGGATGGTGATGTATCCGTACCAGGCCGGTGCCGCGATGAGGACGATCTGGAGCGGGAGGTAGGTGGTCTTCCAGGTGATCGTGAGCACCAGCATCGCCGCCAGCCACAGCACCGTGACGGCGATGTTGATCACGCGCTTGTCCCGAACCTGTATGGGGTGGACGAACTTGACGTTGCTCAACGTGAGAACGCAGAGCCCGATCGTCACGACGATGTTGACCCAGTGCGGGCTCCGCAGCAGGAAGAACGTGGGTGCGACCAAGTTCCAGATGGCGGGAAATCCCTTGAACCAATGATCTTCGGTCATGAGGTCCACCCGCGCGAACCACAGCACGGCGGTGAAGAGGATCAACGCACCGAGCACGACCGTCCAGCCCGGCGGGAACGCGTTGAAGTACGCCATGAACGCGACGGGCAACATCACGCACGTCAGATAATCGACCACCAGGTCGAGGATGTTGCCGTCCATGCCCGGGAGCGCGTCGGACACCTTGGCGGCGCGTGCGATCGGGCCGTCGATGCCGTCGACGATCATGGCCACGATCAGGTAGATGATCGCTGTGCGCGGCCGGCCATTGACGACGGCCTCGAGTCCGGCGGCGCCTAGCAGTACTCCACTCGCGGTGAGTGCGTGGATTGCCCACGCGACCCGAACGTCTCTCCGGTCGCCGGGCGGTTCCGCCGTCGACGGGTCAGATGGCGTTGGCGGCTTCGGTGAAGACATGGGGATCCGAGGCTAGCGGGGAGACGGCCGGTTTCGGTGCCAGCGCGTAGCTTGCCCGACCATGGTTCCCCGTTCTCGATCCGCTGAATCTCGGACGGCTCCGGATCCGATCCCGCCGACGGTCGCGTGGCGTGGCGGGACCCTCCGCCTGATCGATCAACGGGCGTTACCGGCCCGGTTGCGATACGTCAGGTGTTCGACGTCGGACGAGCTCATCACGGCGATCCGTGATCTCGTCGTCCGGGGCGCGCCGGCGCTGGGCGTGTGTGGCGCGTTCGGGGTGGCGCTCGCGGCCGGGACCGCGCGCGCGGAACCCGAGGTGGTTGCGGCCGCCGAGCGCGTGGCGGTGGCCCGTCCGACCGCGGTGAACCTCGCGTGGGGAGTGGGACTCGCGCTCGCGGCATATCGCGAGGACGGGGCGCGCGGCGCGCTCGCCTGTGCTCGCGCCCTCGCGGCGGCCGACGTTGCCGGCAACCGCCGCCTCGGTGCACTCGGCGCCGCGTTGTTGCCCGATGGAGCTCGGGTCCTGACTCATTGCAACGCCGGTTCGCTGGCGTGCGTCGGGTACGGCACCGCGCTCGGTGTCGTGCGCGCCCACCACGAGCACGGACGGGGAGTCTCGGTGTGGGTCGACGAGACGCGTCCGGTGGGGCAGGGTGCGCGGCTTACGGCGTGGGAGCTCGGTCGACTCGGGGTTCCGTACCGGGTGATCGTCGACGCCGCGGCAGGTTCGTTGTTCGCGTCGGGTGCGGTCGACGCGGTGGTCGTCGGTGCTGACCGCATCGCCGCGAACGGCGACGTCGTCAACAAGATCGGCACGTACGCGTTGGCGGTGCTGGCGCGTGCGCATCGGGTCCCGTTCTATGTGGCCGCGCCGGTGAGCACGATCGATCCCGTCACCCGGTCCGGCGCCGACGTCGAGATCGAACATCGTGCTGCTGTGGAGATCACCCACACACGCGGCGTTCGGTTGGTCCCTCGGGGTGCCGAGGTGCTGAACCCCGCCTTCGACGTCACCCCTGCTCGCCTGGTGACGGCCCTCGTCACCGATCTCGGCGTGGTCGAGAAACCCACGACGACCCGCCTCCGAACGTTGCTCGCCCGCTCGTCGGCCGGCCGGCCGCCCGACCCCGACCCGTCGCGGCGTTTGGTGCCTGAGACGTCGCCGCCGTGTCTGAGGTGACAAGCGCGGCGGTCGGGGGTCTCGAACCGCGGCGCGCACGAGTTGCGGAGACGGGACGAGCCGAAGAGATGGTCACACCGTGGTCGTACGGTGCGCGCATGGTGTCGACGGTGCTCGCCTTGGTCTTCCCCGCCCGCTGTCCGGGATGTGGAGTGCCGGCCGAACCGATGTGTGAACGGTGCCGGCAGTCGGTGCGGGCGGCCCCACCGCTCGCGGTGCCGGCCGGGTTGGATGAGCTGTACGTGCCGTTCGCGTACGAGGGCGCCGTTCGTGAACTCGTGGCGCGCGCCAAATACCGGAACCGCCAGGCGGCCTTCGGGTGGTTGGCGCACGAGATGGTGGCGAAGCTCGGGGGAGTCGACCCCGCAGCGGGCCCCGTCGTCGGCCAGACCTGCGATGTGGTCACCTGGGCTCCCACGACGGGTCGCCGCGCGCGTGAGCGGGGATTCGATCAGGCCGAGGTCCTGGCCACGCTGATCGGGGCCCGACTCCACCTCCCGGTCCGGGCGCGGCTGCGACGCGCCGCGGGTGCCGCGCAGACCGGCACGAACCGCGCGGCGCGGGCGGAGGGCCCGCAGTTCGTCCCGGTCCGGAACCGTCGGGGCCTCCCGCCGCACCCGCCGCACTCGCCGCACCCGGCGCCCGAGCAACGACTCCCAGCGCCCGATCGGCGCCAACCGGAACACCGATCGGAACACCACCCGGAACGACACCCGGAACACCTCCCCGGGTGGTTCGGTCACGGCGGGTGCGTCCTGCTCGTGGACGACGTGGTGACCACGGGGGCCACGATGCGTCGCGCCGCCCGCGCGCTGCGAGCGGGTGGGGCCGATGGAGTCATCGGGCTGGCCGCGGCCCGGAAACCTTGACAGGGTCCGTAGGGTGGCACCACCAAGCTGGGAGGCGCGGATGGTGCTGAGCCGTGGGTGCGATGCCACGCCAACGCGTGACGCCCGCACCCGCGTGGAGCAGCTCCGAGCCGCGATCGAGGCCGGCGCCTACGCCCCGGACCCGGATGCCGTGGCGGAGTCTGTGCTCGCCTGGACGGCGTCTCCCGCCCTGCTCGACGGCACGGTCAAGAAAATCTCCGACCCTGCCGATTCGAAGGTACAGACAGCGAAGGACCACCACTCACGGAGGTGAAGATGGACATCCTCGTACGCGGACGGAACGTTCCCGTCGACCCGGCAATCGAGGCCGAGAGTCAGCGAAAACTGGCGAAGTTGCCGAGGTACGCCGCCGACATCCGCCGCATCGATGTCGAGTTCTCTGAAATCCGCAATCCGCGGGCGTCCGAGCGGATCCAGTGCGAAGTGATCGTTCATCTGACGCAGAACTTCGTCAAGGCGCACGCGACCGCCGCCGACGCCCGGACTGCGCTCGATCGGGTCGTCGAAAAGGCCGAGCACCAGATCGGCAAGGTCAAGAGCAAGCGCATCTCGCGTTCACGCCCCCATCACGGCGATGTCGTGCAACACCTCAAGACCACCTGACGCCAGGGCGCCCGAGGCCGTGGCACCCCGGATCGGAGGGTGCCACCGGTACACTCGGCCGCGATGAGTCTTTTTTCGAAGCTGCTCAACGCGGGCGAAGGCCGCAAGCTGAAGCTCCTGGAGTCGATCGTGCCCGAAGTGGCCGCGTTCGAACCCGAGATGGAACCGCGCTCGGACGAGGAACTCCGTGCCTTGACCGGCATCTTCAAGGGCCGATTCGAACAGGGCGAGGACCTCGACGACCTGCTCGCGGAGGCGTTCGCCACGGTGCGCGAGGCCGGCCGGCGGGTCCTCGGCCAGCGCCATTTCGACGTCCAGGTGATGGGTGGCGCGGCGCTGCACTTCGGCTGGGTCGCGGAGATGAAGACCGGTGAGGGCAAGACCCTCTCGTCGACCCTGCCGGCGTACCTGAACGCACTGGCCGGTCAAGGTGTCCACCTCGTCACCACCAACGACTATCTCGCCAAGCGCGACGCCGAATGGATGGGACGGGTCCACCGCTTCCTCGGCCTCGAGGTGGGCGCGGTGCTCCCCGACATCGACGACCCGGAAGAGAAGCGCAAGGCCTACGCCGCCGACATCACCTACGGCACGAACAACGAGTTCGGATTCGACTACCTCCGCGACAACATGGCCGGCTCGCGCGAAGAGCAGGCCCAGCGGGGGCACTTCTTCGCCGTCGTCGACGAGGTCGACTCGATCCTGATCGACGAAGCGCGTACGCCGCTCATCATCTCCGGCCGCGCCGACGACGCGCAGGCGTTGTACTTCCAGTTCGCGCGGGTGGTGAAGGTGCTCCAACGCGACCGTGACTACGAGGTCGACGAAGCGAAGCGCACCGTCGTGCCCACCGAAGACGGGATCCACCGCGTCGAGGATGCCCTCGGCGTCGCGAACCTGTACGAGCACGTGAACCAGAACTTTGTTCACCAACTCCAGGCCGCGCTGAAGGCGAAGGAACTCTTCAAGCCCGACGTCGATTACGTCGTCGCGGACGGCGAAGTGAAGATCGTCGATGAGTTCACCGGCCGCATCCTCGACGGACGCCGCTGGAGCGACGGTCTCCATCAAGCCGTGGAAGCCAAAGAAGGTGTGCGGATCAAGGAAGAGAACCAGACCCTCGCCACCGTGACCTTGCAGAACTACTTCAAGTTGTACGAGAAGCTCGCCGGCATGACCGGTACCGCGAACACCGAGGCCGGCGAGTTCGCGCACACCTACGGCCTCGAGGTCGTGAGCATCCCCACGAACCGCACGATGGTCCGTAACGACGAACCCGATCTCATCTACAAGTCCGAGGAAGCCAAGTTCAACGCGCTGGCGGACGACATCCAGGAGCGCCACGACCGCGGTCAACCGGTGCTCGTGGGCACGATCTCGGTCGACCGATCCGAACACCTCGCCCGACTGCTCGAGACGCGCGGTATCGCACACGCGGTGCTCAACGCGAAGAAGCACGAGCAAGAGGCGACGGTCGTGACCCAGGCGGGGCGTATCGGTTCGGTGACCGTGGCCACCAACATGGCGGGACGCGGCGTCGACATCCTCCTCGGCGGCAACCCGGAGGGTCTGGCGCGTGACGAGATGCTCGCGTCCGGCGCGAACCCGGACGAGGACGCCGAGAAGTACCAGGAGATGGTCAAACACTTCAAGGCCCAGTGTGACGAAGAGGGCGCGGTCGTGCGTGAGCTGGGTGGCCTCTACGTGCTGGGCACCGAACGCCACGAGAGCCGCCGCATCGACAACCAGCTTCGCGGTCGGTCCGGTCGCCAGGGCGACCCGGGCGAGAGTCGCTTCTACCTCTCCCTCGAAGACGAGCTCATGCGGCTCTTTGCCACCGGCGCGATGAGTTGGGTGATGGGCAAGGCGTTCCCGGACGATCTGCCGCTCGAAGCGAAGATGGTTACGAAGGCGATCGAGCGCGCCCAGCGGACCGTCGAGGATCGCAACTTCGAGATCCGCAAGGACGTTCTCAAGTACGACGAGGTGATGAGCGAGCAGCGCAAGGTGATCTACCGGCGCCGGCAGCAGATCATCGACGGCGGGGATCTCCGGGACGAGTCGATCGCGGCGATCGAGGCGGCCATCGATCACCTCGTCAGCTCGGCCACCGGCGGTGGGGATTTCGCCGAGGACTGGGACACGGACGAGTTGCTGCTCACAGCCGCGGACGTCTTCCCGGTGCGGGTGTCGGCTGAACAAGTGGGCGCGCTCGGCAACTCCGAAGCCGTCTTCGAGTTGTTGAACGGCGACGCAATCGAGCAGTACGAAGCGAAGGAAAGCCAGATCGGCGCCGAACAGCTCCGCGAGATCGAGCGGCGCGTGATGCTGTCGGTGATCGACCAGCACTGGCGTGAACACCTCTACGAGATGGACTACCTGCGCGAGGGAATCAACCTGCGGGCCATGGGCCAGCAGGATCCGCTGGCCGCGTGGCAGCGCGAAGGTTTCGACATGTTCGAAGCCATGATGGCGGGCATCACCGACGACTTTGTCCGCTACGTGTTCCGACTCGAAGTGGTGGCCGACGATTCGCCCACCGCGGTGCGCAACCTCCAGTACTCCGCGGCGGAGGACCCGGTGCAGGGCGAGTCGGGTTTCCTGGCCGCGGCGGCCGCGGCACCGGTCGAGGACATGGTGGGTCCCGCACCCCAGGTGGAAGAGCAGGCTCCGCAACGGCCGGTCACCGTCGAGGCGACGCCCGGCCGGAACGAACCCTGTTACTGCGGGAGCGGGAAGAAGTACAAGCTCTGCCACGGCCGTTGAGGTCCGAGGCGATCGCCTCACCGCCACCGACCAACCGCCCGGCCCGGAGTACCCATGCGCGACTTCACCGATGACCTCAGCGACGTGCGCAAACGCGTCGAGGAAGCGCGCGTCTACCTCCGGATCAACGAACTCCGCGATCGGCTGACCGAGCTGGAAGTGCAGGCGGGCGCGCCGGACCTCTGGGACGATCCCGACGCGGCCCGGACGGTGACGACCGAGCTCGCCTCCGTGCGCGACGACATCGAGCTGGTCGACGCGCTGACCGAGCGCGTCGACGATCTCGACACCCTCTTCGAACTCGGCCGCGAGGAGTCCGACGACACTGTCGCGCCCGAGATCGATGCCGGGCTGAGCGGGCTGCGCGCCGAGCTCGACGGCCTCCAGATGCGGGCACTCTTCACCGGCGACCACGACGAGCGGGACGCGATCTGCCAGGTGAGTTCCGGTGCGGGCGGCACCGACGCGCAGGACTGGACCCAGATGTTGCTGCGCATGTTCACGCGGTGGGCCGAACGCGCCGGGTTCACCGTTGAGATCGACGAGATCAACGAAGGCACCGAGGCCGGAATCAGCTCGGCCACCTTCACCGTGAAGGGTCGATACGCATACGGGATGCTCACCGGCGAGAAGGGCGTGCATCGTCTGATCCGGATCTCGCCGTTCGACTCCAATGCCCGCCGCCAGACCGCGTTCGCCGCGTTCGATGCGGTCCCCGCGATCGAAATGGCCGAAGCCCCGGACATCGATCCCACCGAGTTGCGCATCGACACGTTCCGGTCGTCGGGCGCGGGCGGCCAGCACGTGAACGTCACCGACTCCGCAATCCGAATCACCCACCTCCCGACGGGGATCGTCGTTTCGTGTCAGAACCAGCGCAGCCAACTTCAGAACAAGACGAAGGCCATGCAGATCCTCGGCGCGCGCTTGGCCGAACGCCAGCGCGAGGAACACCGCGCGCACATGGAACAGCTTTCGGGCGAGAAGCGCGGCATCGACTTCGGCAGTCAAATTCGGACCTACACGTTGCATCCGTATCAATTGGTGAAGGACGAGCGGACGCGGTACGAGACCGGGAACATTCAGGCGGTGCTCGACGGTGAACTCGACGCGCTGATCGAGGCCTACCTCCAATGGCGACGCGCGGGCGGGTAGCCTGACGTGCTCTCATGATTCGCTTCGAGAACGTCACCATGACCTACAAGGGCGACGTCACCGCCCTTCGGGATGTCAACCTCGACGTCGGCAAGGGCGAGTTCGTCTTCCTGGTCGGGCCGTCCGGTTCCGGGAAATCCACGTTCCTGCGCCTGTTGCTCCGCGATGAAGTCCCCACCGAGGGACGGATCATCGTCGCCGGGCGAGACGTCACCGCGCTCTCGCGTTGGAAGGTGCCCCAGCTGCGGCGCAACATCGGCTGCATCTTCCAGGACTACAAGTTGCTCCCGGGCAAGACGGTGTACGAGAACGTGGCGTTCGCGTCCGATGTGATCGGCCGTCCCCAGCACGTGACCAAGGCGCAGGTGCCCCAGATCCTGGACCTCGTGGGGCTCACCCCGAAACTCGATCGATTTCCCGACGAACTCTCCGGCGGCGAGCAGCAGCGGGTTTCGATCGCGCGCGCGTTCGTGAACCGGCCGTTGATCCTGCTCGCGGACGAGCCGACCGGAAACCTCGACCCCCAGACCACGGTCGGCATCATGCGGCTGCTCGATCGGATCAACAAGACCGGCACCACAGTTGTGATGGCCACGCACGACTCGCGCATCGTCGACACGATGCGCCGCCGGGTCCTCGAACTCGACCACGGGTCACTGGTCCGAGACCAGGCCCGGGGCATCTACGGCGTCGGAACCTGAGGTTCGCTCATGTTGGGAAGATTCAGTTACTTCGCGCGCGAGACATGGGTGTCGCTGCGCCGTAACGTCTTGATGACGACGGCCGGCGTGATCACCGTCGCGGTGTCGCTCTGCGTCCTCGGCGGCGCGCTCCTGATGACGCGCCTCGTGGATCACGGCACCGCGAAGTGGGAGAACGGCGTCGAGTTCGAGATCTTCATGAACCCGACGGCGCCGTCGAGTCAAGTGGCGGCGGTCCAGGCCCAGCTGAAGAGCGACCCGGACGTGAAGTCCTACACGTACCTGTCGCATGACGATGCCTACCGCGAGTTCAAGCGGTTGTTCTCCGGCGAACCCGGGCTGATTGCGAGCACACGCGCTCAGGACCTGCCCGAATCGTTCCGGGTCGCGCCTCGAACGGCGAAGCTGAGCGTGACCGTCGGTGAGCGCTTCGCCAGCCAGCCCGGTGTGGACGAGGTGAACACGGCGCCCGAGTCGGTGAAGACGTTGCTTTCGGCCACCCGGATCATCCGGTTGATCTTCCTCGTCATCTTCGGCGCGCTGCTCTTCGCGTCGCTGTTCCTCATCGTCAACACGATCCGCCTGGCGACCTATGCCCGCCGACGCGAGATCGAGGTCATGAAGCTCGTCGGCGCGTCCAACTGGTTCGTGCGGATCCCGTTCATCCTCGAGGGCATGGTCCAGGGCGTGATCGGGGCCGTCGCAGCCGTCGGTGCGGTCTGGGCCCTGCAAGCCGTCGTCACCGACGGCATCTCCCAATCCGACCAGTTCTGGCGCGGGTGGTACGTCGGACCGGCCGATGCGACCGAGATCAGCATCATGGTGCTGATCCTCGGCGTGGGAATCGGCGCGATCGGTGCCGTGGTCGGTTTGCGGCGGTTCCTCGACGTGTGAGCCGATTGCTTCGGATCTGAGCTCACTGCCCGCGTGGACACTGGTCCACCGTCCGCGTTGCTGGTGTGGTTAGCGTCTTCGTCTGATGTCACGGATTCGAACGGGCGGTCGCGTCGCGGGCGCGCTCGGGGCGGCCCTGATCGTCGGTACGACGATCTCGCCGCTCGCCGGCGCCGTGCGACCGATGAGCCCGGGGCGAGCGGGTGCCGTGACGGCGCGCCGCGCACCGGTGCCAGTTCCGTTCGAGGCCAGCTCACAGGCCGAGGCCGACGCGGTGAGCCAGGTCCTCGCGGCCCGCGAGCGCCGGAGCGCGCTCGAGGGTCGGGTGCGTGAGCTTGACGCGACGGCCGCCCGCCTCGGTGATCGAGCGCGGGCCGCCGCGGCCGACGTCGCGCGCCTCGACGCCGCGCAACTCATCTCGGCGGTCGAGGTTCGTCGCGTGGCGGGAGAGTTTCGGCGGGCCCAGGCCCGTACCCGCGCGACTGCGGCCGAGGTCTACCGAGAGTCTGGTCGGAGTGCGCCGCCGGTCATCGGATTGCTCGGCGGCTCGGCGTCGGTTCGGGACGCGGGTCTGGTCGGCCAGTACCTCGAGCGCACCGGCGATCGCGTATCCCGTGACCTCCGCGCGGTTCGTCGCGCGAAGCGAGCGGTCGCGGCGGCGAACGCGGCGTTGCGCGCCCGCCGGCTCGCGGTCGAGCAGGCTGCGGTCGCGGCCCGGGCCGATGAAGCTGCGGTCCTCGCGCTCCGGGCCGATCAGGACCGTGCCCTCGCCGCGGCGCGCGCGGAGGAAGCACGTGAGAACGCCCTGCTCGTCTCGGTGCGCGCGCAACGGGCCGCGTTCGAGCGCGCGGCCGCCCAGGCGCAGGCGGTCTCGGGAACGATCGAAGAAATTCTCCGCGCCCGGCCGAGGACGGGGACCGCGCCTACGAACTTCTTGTTCCCCGCCGACGGCCCGATCACGTCCGGGTTCGGGTCGCGCCGGCACCCGATCTTCCAGACGGTACGCATGCACAGCGGCATCGATATCGGCGCGGGGTACGGAGCGAGTGTCCGCGCCGGCGCCGCGGGAGTGGTCGTAGTGGCCGGCGACGCGTCCGGCTACGGCAACACGGTGGTCATCGATCACGGCGGCGGTGTCGCCACCCTCTACGCCCACTTGTCGAAGTTGGGCGTCCGAGTGGGCCAGACCGTGACCGGCGGTCAGACCGTCGGCGCCGTGGGGAGCAGCGGGAACTCGACGGGCCCGCACCTGCACTTCGAAGTGCGGGTTCAGGGCGTCCCCGTCGACCCCACGCCGTATCTGTAACTAACGGAGCGAGCCGCGAGGGAGGGCGCCGCCGGAGCAAGTCAAGGATCTCGCCATGGCGCCCGTACGAGCAGTTTGGTGAGGCCGCCGCAGCTTCTTCCAAACGCGCTCAAGATCTATGCCCCCACCCGAGCGGAGCCTGCGGAGCGAGCCGCGAGGGAGGGCGCCGCCGCAGCAAGTCAAGGATCTCGCTATGGCGCCCGTACGAGCAGTTTGGTGAGGGAGGGCGCCGCCGCAGCAAGTCGAGAATCTCGCTATGGCGCCCGTACGAGCAGTCAGGCCGTACGAGCAATTATTTAGGTTGAGGGACCCAGCGGAGATAGGGCTTCTCCGTGCGCCAGCCCTCGGGGAACTTCTCCTTGGCGGCATCGTTCGAGACCGACGCGGCGATGATGACGTCGTCGCCGGACTTCCAGTCCACCGGCGTGGCGACCGAGTTCTTTGCCGTCAGCTGCATCGAGTCGATGACGCGCAGCAGCTCATCGACGTTGCGGCCCGTGGTCTGGGGGTAGGTCAGGGTGAGCTTGATCTTCTTGTCGGGTCCCACGACGAACACCGAGCGGACGGTGACCTTCTCGTTCATCGCCGGGTGGATCATGTCGTAGAGCTCGGCGACCGTGCGGTCCGGGTCGGCGATCAGCGGGTAGTTGAGCGGGGTGCCCTTGACGTCTGCGATGTCGGGCGCCCAGCCCTGGTGGGACTCGAGGTCGTCCACCGAGAGGCCGATGAGCTTCACGTTGCGAGCATCGAACTCGCCTTTGCGCTTCGCCAACTCACCGAGCTCGGTGGTGCAGACCGGCGTGTAGTCGGCCGGGTGCGAAAAGAGCAATCCCCAGCTGTCGCCGAGGTACTCGTGGAAACTCACCGGTCCGTCGGTGGTGTCCGCGGTGAAGTCGGGGGCTTCGTCACCAAGTCGCAACGTCATGTCGCACCTCTCTCGCCAGTCTGAGTCTCGTATTACGGGGGCCGGAACGTCGGCGACCCTAGCGGGGTCGGTGCGCGAGCTCCACCCCGTGGACCGGCGCGCGGGCCCGCGTACTGGACCTGCGGGTCGACCGAGGAACTCGGCCGAGAATCTTCGAGTTGACTCGCGCTCGCGAACGCGATCGGATGGTCGGCTGATGGCGGGGTACTCGGGAACACCATTGCCCAAGAAGTTGGGGATCAGGGACGGCGCAACCATTGCGTTGCTCGCGGCACCCCCGAACTTCGCGCGTGGCCTCGCGCCGTTACCGGACGGCGTCGAGGTCCGAGAGCAGGCGCGCGGCAAGCTCGACGTCATCGTTTTCTTCGCGACGCGCGAACGCGAACTCGCTCGCCGATTCCCGGTGATGGCGCGCGCCCTCGCACCCCACGGGGGTCTGTGGGTGGCGTGGCCGAAGAAGGCGAGTTGCGTGGCGACCGATCTCACCTTCGACCCGGTTCAACAGACCGGGCTCGGGTGCGGCCTGGTGGACAACAAGGTGTGCGCGATCGACGAGACGTGGTCGGCGCTGCGATTCGTCCACCGAGTCGCCGACCGACCGGTTCGCCGCTGAACCGTGTGCGGTCGTTTCGTCCAGGCGAGCGCACCAGCGGTGCTCGCGGCGCGGTTCGACATCCCTGAGATCGCGCCCGAGGCGGCGTTCGAGCCGCACTACAACGTGGCCCCCCGTATGGAGGTCCAGGTCGTGAGCGAGCGTGACGGTGCCCGCACCTTGGCGCCGCGGCGATGGGGATTGGTGCCGTCGTGGGCGGAGAGCCCGGCGATCGGTGACCGCATGATCAACGCCCGGGCCGAGTCGATCCACGAGAAGGCCGCGTTCCAGCGGGCGTTCGGCCGGCGGCGCTGTCTCATCCCCGCCGACGGGTTCTACGAATGGCAGGCGGGATCGGGCGCACACAAGGTGCCGATGTACATCTACGCGGCCGACGGCGCGCCGCTTGCCTTCGCCGGACTTTGGGAGTCGTGGCGCGATCAGGAGGATCCGCACGCCGCGTGGATGCGGACCTGCACCGTCATCACGACGACGGCGAACGCGACGATGCGGCCCATCCACGATCGGATGCCGGTGCTGCTCGACCCCCGTGATTGGGACGAGTGGCTCGGTGACGATGCGAGTGAAACTGACCTTGCAGAACTGCTCCGCCCCGCGCCCGACAACGTCCTCGCGTTCCATCCGGTGAGTACGCGCGTGAACTCGGCCCGCAACGATGATCCGGCGTTGATCGTTCGTGAGGACCCCCTCACCCTGTTCCCATAACCTCCGGTCGTGGAGCAGATCGAGACCCTCGCCGTGATCACCGAACAGACCGCGGTGCTCGCCGCGGTGGCGCGTGCAGTCGGCCCGGACGCGCCGACGCCCGCGACGCCCGCATGGACGATGGCGAAGCTGCTGAAGCACACCGGCACCACTCATCGGTGGGCGCTCGCGATCGCGACGACCCGCGAGTTCGCCAATCCGGGCGACCTCGATCTCGGGCTTCCGTCCGAACCGGGGGCCTACCCCGATTGGTTGGAGCAGGGCGCCGCCACGTTGACCGAAACGCTGGGTGCCCTCGACCCGATGACCGACATGTGGTCGTGGGGTGTGGATCAGCGCGCGCGCTTCTGGGCGCGACGGATGGCGCACGAGACCACGATCCACCGCTGGGACGCGCAGAGTGCAACCGGCGAACAGGACCCGATCCCCGCCGAACTCGCGGTCGACGGGATCGACGAGCGACTCGAGAATCTCACGCCGTCGATGAACTTCAATCCCGCCGGCGCCGACGCGCTGTGCGGACACGGCGAGACGGTGCATTTCCACACCACCGATGCCGAGGGCGAATGGTTTCTCCGGTTCGAGCCCGAGGGTCTGAGCGTTTCACGTGAGCACGCGAAGGGCGATGTCGCGGTCCGCGGCCTCGCCACCGATCTGCTGCTCTACCTCCTCGGTCGTCGGGCGCTGACCGGCCTCGACGTGTTTGGCGATGCGTCGATCCTCACCGCCCACGAGGCCATCCGAGCGTTCTGAGTCGGCTCGCTCCGCCGCGGGGCGTTCGCTCAGGGCGGCCGCGCGGGGTCGGGCGCTCAACCTCGGGCGCTCAACCTCGGGCGCCGCGCCCGGTGATGCTGACCGCACCGCCGGAGCCGGCAGAAGTCGACCGCAGATCCGCACCGGCGGTGGTCGGGGTCGAGGGCGGCGACGTGAGCACGTACTTCCAGGTGGCGAGGTTGGTGAAGTCGGTTCGTTCGCCGGCGGTCAGGTGCCCGATGTACCAGCCGGTCGCGCCCGGATAGACCCAGCGCTGCGCCAGGGTGACCGATCCGCCGTGGGTGGTGTCACCCCATCCGGGTTCGGTTTCGTCGCCGCGCCACACCTTGAGGTCCAGCGTGGCGCCGATCACCCGGACGCACACATTCCACGGCAGCGGTGCCTCTTCGTCGTCGGGCCACAGCTCGGGTTTGAGGCTGATCGAACCCGCCGGCTGGAGTGCGGGTGTGGCCGCGGTGTCCCACGTGTGGACGTTGAAGATCCACGTTGCGCCGAACAGGATGTTCTTGGTCACGGTGACGGCCCGAGTGGATCCGTTGTCGGTGGCGATGCGCAGCGCTGCGCCCTGCTGCACCGACGGCGCGGATTGGTTGGCCCACGTCGCGCAGGTCTGCCCGTCCACCACGGGCGGACTGTCGGCCGGCCAGAACGCGCTGCGCAGACTGCCGGCGGTGTTCGTGTCCAGCGCGACGACTTCCATGGCGCCGGCCGACGACGTATAGGCGTACTCGTCGGTGCCGTCGGGCGTGAGCAGCGTCGTTTCCGCCGGGCGGGGGTCGCTCGACGGGTAGGTGGGGACCGCAGTCCGACACGCAGCGAGCGCGAAGACCGCCAGCGCACCCGCCAGGGGACCAGCGATCGTACGGATCGTCCCTCGACGTATCGCCGGTGCACTCGCGGTCGGTTGGGCGACAGGCGGTCGACTCACCAACCGGATCCTCTCAACGCAGCTGCGGGTACGAACCTCGCGATTCTCGCCGCAATCGGTTGAAAGTAAACCCGATCGGAGGAGGAGTCAGGGCTTGAGGCGGGCGATGGCCCGAATCGTGGTCCGGGCCGTGGGTGGGTCGGCGATGATCATCGGCGCGGGTGTGGTGATGCCCGCATCCGCATACCGGCGGACCCCCTCGGCGCACTGCTCCGGCGACCCCCACACGATGAGCTCGTCGAGGACCGCGTCGGGAACGGCCTCCACCGCACCCGCACGGTCGCCGGACTTCCAGGCATCCCACATCGGGGTCAGGGCCTCGCCCCGGCCGATCCATTCGTGGAACGCCGCGTACACGGGAACGTTGAGGTACTCCGCGACCATGCGGCGACCGATGGCGCGCACGGTGTCCCGGTCCTCGGTGGGCAGGACGAAGATTCGCGCCGCCACTTCTTTTCCTTCGCCGACGATCGGCGCCACGGTCTTCACGTCTTCGGCGGAGAGCCAGTTCACGATCGCACCGTCGGCCTCCCGGCCCGCGAGGCGCAGCATGCCCTCGCGCAGGGCGGCGACGAGGATCGGTGGCGGTTCCGGGAGCCGGATGCCGAGGCGGAAGCCCTTGACCGAGAACGTCTCGTACTCCTCGGTCACCTTCTCGCCGGCGAGCGCGCGGCGCAGGAAGCGGACGGTGTCCCGGACGTGTTGGTACGGGAGCTCGAACGGGATGCCGTTCCATCGTTCCACGATGACGTTGCTCGACGAGCCGACGCCGAGCACCGCGCGCCCCGGTGCGATGTCGGCGAGGGTGGCGATCGATTGCGCGATCAGCGCGGGACCACGCGTGTACACGGGCACGATCGCCTGACCGAGTCGCAACGACGGAGCCCAGACCGCGGCGAGGACCAAGGGGGTGAACGCGTCGGTGCCGTTGGTCTCGGCCGACCACACGTCGGTGAAGCCGAGGTCCTCGAGCTCGACGAGCCACTCCTTGTGTTCCATGAGGGGGACCCCGGCGAGCGGGATCGTGATGCCCCAGCGTTGCGTGACCGTCATGGTCGGGTTCCTTCCGGTGGGTCGTCGCGCCAGTTCCGTACGATTGTCGACTGGCTCGCGGTGCCGAGCAGTGTGCCGTCTTCGGCCCAGAGATGCACGAGCCCGTGCCCGAATCCGTCGGCGATGGCGTGGACGCGGATGTCCGCGAGGATCCAATCGGTGGGGACCCGGTGGGCGACCCGGAGCGTGTTGTCCAAGCTGTTGCCGCCGGCGCGCTGACCGAGCGCCTGGGAGATTCCGAACGGGACGTAGTCGCCGACGATCGACAAGGCGGCCGAGGAGACCTCCAGCAATCCCGGCAGGCGCACCCAGAGTGAGCAGCGACCGGACCCGGGAGTGCCGTCGAGATCGTCGAAGCTGCGCGCGTCCGCCATTCGCATCTCGGTCCGGTCCATGATCGAACCTTCGTGCCGTTCGAGGATCTCACGGGGCGGGCAGTCTTCGGGCCGTCGAACGACGGGCATCTCGGCCCACGCACCCGTGTGCGGCACCGTGCGGTGCCCGAGCGCGGCATTCACGGTGAGAATCTCCTGGCCGTCGACGCGAGCCACGGCGCGGGCCTGGGACACCTGATGTCCGCGCACGACCTCGTCGACGCGGATGTCGAGCACCGCCGGGGGCCGGGCGTAGGAGAGGTATTGACCCGTGGCCCACACGAGCGGCCGGCCGGTGGCTTGTTCGAGGGCCTCGACGCACGCGCCGAGCCCACATCCACCGAAGAGCGCGCCGAGTCCTGAGCACAACGACGGGACGACCGGCAGTCGCCAATGCCCTGGGTCGTCGGTGCGTTCCAAGCCGTAGAAGGCCACCGCGTCCATTGGTCGGAACGTAGCCGCCGACCCGGAGGGCCTGGGAATGCATGGGCGTCGGACTGGGTTGACGGGTTTCCTGGGTGCCGCGCCGGATAGTGAGGAGACTCCGTGATGAGCACACGGACGGTGATGGCGACGGTGCAGGCCCACCGACAGTTGGAGGGCGCCGGATTCGAGGTTCGGCGTCCTTTTCCGACGCCGCGGTTGTCGCTGGTGGATCCGTTCCTGCTCCTCGACGAGATGGGTCCGGTCGACCTCGCGCCGGGCGAAGGCTCGGGTGCGCCGGATCATCCGCATCGTGGATTCGAGACCGTCACCTACATGATCACCGGCGCCACCGAGCACGAGGACTCCGCCGGGAACGCCGGCCGGATCGGCCCCGGAGCGGTTCAGTGGATGACCGCCGGATCTGGCGTGATTCATTCCGAGATGCCGGCCCGCGAACTCATGACCGACGGTGGTCGGATGCACGGTTTCCAGCTGTGGGTCAACCTGCCCGCAGCGCAGAAGCTGATCCCGCCTCGATACCAGGAGTTCCGGGCGGATCAGATCCCGACGGTGATCGACGACGGAGTGGTGATCCGGGTGATCGCCGGCACCTACGCAGATGTGGACGGTCCGGTCGAGACTCATTCGCCGGTGACCTACCTGCACGCATCGGTGCCCGCCGGCCGAGACGTGCACTTCCGGGTCGCCGCGGGCGAAACCGCGATGGTGTACACGTTCCAGGGCGATGGCGATGGCACGCTGCGCATCTATGCCCCCGACGGCGACGAACTCGTCGTTTCCAACCCCGGGCCGGAGCCCGGTGAGTATCTGGTGTTGGCCGGACGCGCGTTACGGGAACCGGTGGCGCGCTACGGACCGTTCGTGATGAACACAGAAGCCGAGATCGAGTCGGCGATCGACGACTTCCGGAGCGGCCGCTTCGGTGCAATCGCCCGGTAGTCGATTCGCCCGGTCGCCCAGGTCCGGTCGCACCTCGGGTCGGGTCCGCCCGCGTGCCAGACTCGCCCATGGCCCAACTCGAGGCAACGGTGTTGGTCGACGGACTGCGGTTCCCCGAAGGTCCGCGCTGGCACGACGAGAAACTCTTCTTCTCCGACCAGCACGACGCCAAAGTTTGCTCGGTGACTCCGTTGGGGGACGTGGCCAACGTCGTCGCCGTTCCCCACCGGCCGTCGGGACTCGGATGGGACCCGGACGGCGCCATGCTCATCGTGTCGATGGACGATCGGCGGTTGCTCCGCTACGACGGCACCCTTCTGACCGAGGTTGCAGATCTGAGTGGCTTGGCGCCGTGGCACTGCAACGACATGGTGGTGGACTCGCACGGTCGTGCGTATGTGGGTAATTTCGGATTCGATCTCGACGGTGGTGCGGCCCCCACGGCGACGGACCTGATCCGGGTGGACCCGGACGGTTCCGTGCGCGTGGTGGCGACCGAGATCCAGTTTCCGAACGGCACGGTGATCACGCCGGATGGCGCCACGCTGATCATCGGCGAGAGCTGGGGCGGGTGCCTGAGCGCGTTCGACGTCGACGCGGATGGTGGGCTTTCCAACCGCCGGATCTGGGCCCGGCTCGAGGGCGCGGTCCCGGACGGGATCTGTCTCGACGCCGAGGGCGCGATCTGGTCGGCGTGTCCACTGACCGGTCGGGTGTTGCGGGTGCGCGAGGGCGGTGAAGTGACCGACGTCGTGAGTGTGGACCGGCGCGGCGCCTACGCCTGCATGCTCGGAGGTCCGCAGCGCACCACGCTGTTCGTCTGCACCGCGGATGCGAGCAACCCGGCCGAGACCGGTTCGCGTCGGGGTGCGATCGAGATTTGTCCCGTCACGGTTCCGGGCGCGGGCCGACCCTGAACGCGGCGCGTCTCGCCCGTGGTGAAGCGGGCGCAGTCGGGCGGTCGGGTCAGATCGACACGATCGTGGGGGCGGTGCCATTCACGGCTTCGTGATGGCGGGCGAGAATCGCTCCCGCGTGGGCCGGGTCCGAGAGAACAATGAAGCGGTTGGTCTCGACGGCATCGACGACCTGATGTGCGAACTCGTGGGGATCCATGCCGTTCTCCACCAAGGTGCGGATGAAATCGGCGCTCGGTGAATCCGGCGCGGGGAGTGGGCTCGCACCCAGGCGCCCCGGCCAGTTCCGCCCCGATTCGGCAATGCGGGTCCGCACGAACGCCGGACACAACACCGAGACGCCGACCGCGGCGCCGCTCATCGTGAGATCGTGGACCAGACACTCCGAGATCCCGACCACCGCGTGCTTGGTCGCCACGTACGGTGCCATCATCGGCGAGCCCTTGAGTCCGGCGAGTGAGGCCGTGTTGATCACATGGCCGTCGTTCTGTTCCACGAGGCGCGGGACGAACGCGCGGATGCCGTTGACCACCCCCATGAGGTTGACGCCGATGGTCCAGTCCCAGCCCTCCGGCGACACTTCCCAGGTGCGGCCCACGCCGCCACCGACCCCGGCGTTGTTACAGATGATGTGGGCGGTGTCGAAGCGGGCATAGGTGGCGGCTGCGAACGCGTCGACCTGCGCGGCATCGGCCACGTCGCACTCGAACCCCATCGTCTCGACGCCGGCGGCGGCGAGCTCACCGACCGCACGCGCCAATGGTTCGCCTTCCACGTCGGCGAGGGCGATGCGCATGCCTCGATGGGCGAACCCGTCGGCGAGCGCGCGCCCGATACCGCTGGCGCCACCGGTGATGACCGCGACCTTGCCGGTGAGATCGTGCATGTGCTGGTGCTCCTGTCGGGGGAAAAATGAGCGCGTGCTACTCGCGAGCGGCGGATCGTCCGTAGCGAACGAGCCGGAGGATCTCGGAACTACAGGTTCCCGGCTTCGTGTCGTAACCGAGGAGCGCGACGAGGCGGGCCGCTGTGCCTTCGACCCGCGTGACCCGGTGCAAGCTGTGACGCCCGGCGAAGAACATGAGCGTGCCCGGCATCATCGGCACCGTTGTGGTTCGGTCCGCTCGGTTCCCCGTGAGGGCGGCGGCGACATCGTCGTAGCGCTCGTCGGTTTCCGTACGGAGCATCGGGACACATTCGAAGTCGCCGCCGCCGGTGCTCGGCTGTAACGCGATGGACACGACGAAGTCCGTTTGGTCGAAGTGCCACGCCAGCTCGTCGCCGGCTTCCATGACCGCCACGTTCACCGCGCCGAGCGGGTCGTGGTACCGGAAGAGCGAACCGGTCCCAAGCGCCCGGGCGATGAAGTGGAGGAGTGCGTCCCACTCGTAGAGCGTGCGGAGCGCCGACGCCGGGCCGAGGTCGTCGTAAGGGATTGCGGTGAGCGCGCTTCGGCTCTCGGCGCGGCGAGGGTGACCAGCCGGCCAATGGTCCGCGGGGATCTCGAGGTACGGAGTCGCGCGGAGATCTTGGTGGTGACCGGCGGCGGCCAAGTGAGCGGCCTCGGCAACGATCGTCTCGACGGTGGCGGGAAACACGAAATCGGGGACGATCGCCACGCCGGTCGATTCGAGCCCGGCCCGGCATTCCGCCGCCAGTGCGATGGTGTCCGGGTGATCGAGGTCGTGAATCGGGTATCGGTCGAGGTCGACGAGCGCTGCCGGGTCGTTCCGCACTGCGGCATCGTAGGAGCTGGCAAGCTGCCCGCCATGACGACCAACCGCGCCATCCTGCTTGCCGCCCGTCCCGAGGGACTCGTCACCGAAGACTGTCTCGAACGGGTGGAGGAACCGATTCCGACGCCGACCGACGGCGAGGTGCTACTCCGGGTGCTGTCATTGTCGGTGGATCCCACCAACCGGGTGTGGATGCGAGAAGAGGACTCCTACCTGCCGGCGGTCGAGATCGGCGCAGTGGTACGAGCGGCGGGGCTCGCGCAGGTGGTGGAGTCTCGGCGTGATGGCTTCTCCGAGGGTGACCTGGTCCTCGGGATGCCGGGTTGGCAGGACTACTGGCTCCTCCGGGACGGCGACCTCGCCAATGTGATCCCGGCCGGACTCGAGATCAACGACCTGCTCTCGATCTATGGGTCGACCGGCGTCACGGCCTGGTTCGGCATCGAGGATGTGTGCGAACTCCAAGCCGGTGAGACCTTCGTCGTGTCCGGTGCCGCCGGAGGTGTCGGCTCGGTCGCCGGGCAACTCGCCGCGATCAAGGGGGCCGGCGCGGTCATCGGGATCGCGGGAAGCGACGAGAAGTGCCGATGGGTGGTGGAGGACCTCGGTTTCGACGCGTGCATCAACTACAAAACCGAAGATGTTGCCGAGCGTCTCGTCGAGCTGTGTCCGGCGGGCATCGACGTGTACTTCGACAACGTCGGCGGCGAGATCCTCGACGCCGTGTTGGCCAACCTCGCCATCGGCGCTCGCATCGCGTGTTGTGGTGCGATCTCCACGTACAACGCGTCGGTGCCGGTCGGGGTGACCCATACCGACAACCTGATCATGAAGCGCGCCCGGATGCAGGGCTTCCTCATCCTGGACTACGTCGATCGGTTTCTGGACGCGATCATGGGCTTGGCGCCGCTCGTCGCCGACGGTCGCGTCCAGTATGCGACCGAAGTCGTCGACGGACTCGAGCACGCGCCCGAGACGCTCAACCGGCTCTTCACCGGCGACCATCTGGGCAAGCTGATCGTGCGGGTGTCCGAGCCGGCCTGATCGGGCCAGATCCGAACGGTTCGGGCGACGGGTCTAGGCCCGCACCGCCGCGCCGTCGTTGCGGACCGCCAGAAACGAGCTGCCCTGGACCGAGATGGAGCGCCACCGGTCGATCCGTTGCCAGGGCGTGGGTCCGGGCTGCTTGGCCGAGCCGAATCGGTGCACGCCCCCGAAGCCGTCGATCACCGCGTACCCCTTGCCGTCGGGCCACACCGTCAGGTCACGGGCAATGTTCCAACCGAACCAGTTCGATCCGTAGTTGGGGGCGCCACCCACCGGCCAGACCGCCCCGAAGCCGTCGAGGACCCAGAGACGACCGTCGGGCCGATAGGCGATCGACTTCGCGATGTCCCAGCCCCGCCAGTACGGGCCGCCCGACTGTGCGCGTGCGGTGCCGAAGGGGTGACGACCACCGAAGCCGTCGAGCACGGTGAATCCACGACTGTCCGGCGTGATCGCGACACTTCGGGCGATGTCCCAACCGGGCCAGTACGGCCCGCGGACCCCGGCCAGGAGCGATCGGGCGCTGCCGAAGCGGTGGGTTCCGCCGAAAGCGTCGAGGATGACGTAGCCGTTGCCGTCGGGCATCACCGCGATGTCCCGGGCGTAGTCGCCCGTGAACTTCTCGTATCCGTAACCGGGCGCGCCTTCGTAGTTGCGGACAACGCCGTCACCTTGGAGCACCCAGAATCCGCCTTGCGACCGAGCGCCGATCCCGCGACCCGCGGTATCGAACGCGAGGTAGGGGTTTTCTCCCGGCGGCGGGTCGCCGTCCATGAAGACCTGGGCCACATACATCTGGCCGCCGCCGTAGGCCACGCCCACGCCCACCCAGCGCACGCCACCGTCGACCATGTTGGCGACGTGGGGTGCCGAGTTGACGAGCGCGGTGTGGATCCCGGCCACGTTCGGGCCCCGGCCGATGTTCTCGGTGATCCGGCGCCAGCCGACGGTGACGCCGTCGGGAAGATTCGAGTGGCAGAGACAGCCGGAGTTGGCCATCGTCTGCGCCCAGGCTTGTGCCTTGGCCGTGAGCACCGAGTGGGGGCTCACCGGGCCGATGCCGCGGGAACCCCGCAGGCTGTTGATCCGATTCGTGAAGTCGGCCTCGGCGTTGGCGTCGGCGGCGCGGGCCGCAGAGCCCACCCCGATGACGACGGTCGAGGACGCAACCATGAGAAGTACGGCGACGATTCGTCGCATGTGTGAGATTCCTCCACTGCCGAACTGTTCGGGGCGCTGACGCTCACCGCACCACAGGTTTCGGCACGTCGGTCGAATGACTTGACTCCGAAGGGGCTCCGCTTCCCCCACGCAGAAGTGACAACGCTAGCCAAGTGGGACCATCCGACCGGAGTTCGGCCGGGTCATATGGCCTAGGTCACTCGACGGCTTGTCCGGTATCAGGAGAAATAGGCGGTTTTAGCCACCGTCACGACGGGACGGGTGCGGAGAGCTTCCGCTCGGGGACGGGCACCCCATCGCGACGAATCCGCGCCCAGACCATGATCCCGCCGATCGGTCCCAGCACGATCACGGCGGTGGTGTATTTCCACGTCCACTTCATGCCCGGCGTGATCATGATGACCATGGCGCAGAACGTGAGCCAGACCATCCCGTGGATCGAGCCGGCGAGCGCCTTCCCGATCTGGTTCGGCACGATGATCCAGAACGTGAACAGGACGAGATACGTGACCGTTTCGACGAACGCGATCCACGTGAGGGCTCTCGCTTTGCGTTCGAGCTCGGAGCCGGGGTCGTCGGCGAAGTCGGGCATCGGTCAGATCGTAGGGGGCTGCGTGGCCTGGTTCGTGATCGGGTAACTCCGCCGGTCGACGGGTCCGGAACCTGCGAGCATGCGGGACGTGGACGCCATACTCGAGGCTCGCGGACTGGTGAAGGACTATCGCCGCGCGCGGGCGGTCGACGATCTCGATCTCGTGGTGCACGCCGGTGAGCGGGTGGCACTCCTCGGGCCGAACGGCGCCGGAAAGACCACCACGTTGTTGATGTTGCTCGGGGTGGTGACCCCCGACGCCGGCTCGGTCACGATCTGTGGTCGGCCGGTGGCCGGAGACCGGAGCCACGCGGCCGAGGACGTCGGCTTCGCGGCGGGATACCTCCCGCTCGCGGAACGGCTTCGGGTGCGCGAGTACCTGCGCCTCTACGCCAACCTCTACGGCGTTGCCGATCCGACCGATGCGATCGCCGCGGGGCTCGCGCGGTTCCGCGTTGAACACCTCGCCGATGCGATGGGGACCGAACTCTCCTCGGGCCAACGGACCTTGGTCGGCATCGTGCGCGCCACCCTCCACCGACCCCGCCTGCTGGTGCTCGACGAACCGACCGCCTCGCTCGACCCCGAAGTCTCCCGGCGCGTCCGCGAAGGGCTCCGCGAGATCTGCGAGGAAGACGGCACCGCGCTCGTGGTCACTTCGCACGACATGGCCGAGGTGGCGCGCCTCTGTGAACGGGTCGTGTTCATCTCCGGCGGTCGGGTGGTGGCCGACGGGACGCCCGAAGCCGTGGCCGAACGGTTCGGACGGTCCGACCTCGAGGGAGTGTTCCTTCATCTCGCCGACGGCGATGCTGCAGCAAAGGGGGACCCACGATGAGCACCCCAGCTCCCGTCAGAGTGCACGGCTACGCGCTCACGTGGTTACGCATGCGAGCCGTCGCCCGCCGGCACGCCTACGTGATGGTGCGGAGCCCACACCGCCTGTTCGACGTCACGCTCTGGCCGCTCGTCGACGTGCTCCTGTTCGGCGCGCTCGCCACCTACGTGGGTCGGGGGAACGCCACCGCCGGTGGCAAGGCGGCGGGGTACCTGATCGCCGGCATCGTCCTTTGGCACGTGGTCTACCAATCGCAGATCTCGGTCAGCACCGGTCTCCTCGAAGAGACGTGGAGTCGCAACCTGCTCAACCTCATGGTGACGCCGTTGCGCGAAATCGAGTACGTCGGTGGCGTCGCGCTGTTCGGCATGGTGAAGCTGACGCTCGGAGTTGGGGTCGTGGCCCTCGGTGCGCTCGTCTTCTATTCGTTCGACGTCTCGACGCTCGGGTTCGGACTCATCCCGATCGCGGCCGTGCTCCTCTTCGTCGGTTGGACGATCGCACTGTTCGTCATCGGCGTCGTCCTGCGCTTCGGGACGGGAGCCGAGGCGCTGGCGTGGGGCGTGATGTTCGTCGTGATGCCGTTGTCGGGCATCTTCTATCCGGTCGATGCGCTCCCGTTCGCCCTCCGACCCGTCGCCCAACTCCTGCCGACCACGCACGCCTTCGCCGCGTTGCGCACGCTCGTCGACGGCCGTCCGCTGGATTGGGCCGAGATCGGCATCGCCGCGGCGGAGACCTTCGGTCTCGCCCTCGTGGCGGGTTGGTTCCTGGCCCGAATGCTGCGCATCTTCCGTCGCCGCGGGTACATCACCCGGTTCACGTAACTACTGCCCGTCCGCTCGACCTCCTGATTGATGCGCGTTGCAGTGGGTTCGCTTCCGGGCTGCTCGCCTCCGCTGCGCTGCGGCTCGGTCGCGGATAGTCGGCCCGTCCGGGCGCCCTCCCTCGGGCTGATGGCTCGTACGAGCGCCGGGCGAGATGCTTGTGGTGGCGCCCTTCCGAGCGGGCCAGGTGGACTGGTGCGAATAGGGTCCGGCGATGCAGCCACTTCGGATCGGGACGCTCGGCGCGGCGCGGATCACGCCGCCGGCACTCATCAAACCGGCGCGTTCGATCGACGGGGTGGAGGTCGTGGGCGTCGCCGCGCGCAGCCGTGATCGGGCCGAGAAGTTCGCGGCCAAGCACGGGATCGCCCGGGTGTTCGGTTCCTACGAAGAGCTGATCACGGACCCGAACGTCGATGCCATCTACAACCCGCTGCCCAACGGACTCCACGGGGTCTGGACCCTCGCCGCGCTCGCCGCCGGGAAGCACGTGTTGTGTGAGAAGCCCTTCACTGCCAACGCCGACGAGGCGCGCACCGTCGCCGCGGCCGCCCAGTCGAGCGGCCTCGTCGTGATGGAGGCGTTCCACTATCGCTATCACCCGGTGGCCCAACGGATGATCGACATCGTGCGCGGCGGCGAGATCGGTGAACTCGTCCACGTCGAGTCGGCGATGTGCATTCCGCTGCCGTTCCCCAAGGACATCCGGTACCGGCTTGATCTGGCCGGCGGTGCCACGATGGACACCGGGTGTTATGCGATTCACATGAACCGGATGGTCGCCGCCGCCGAACCGGACGTCGTGTCGGCAAAGGCGCGGCTGGCGAAGCCGGGCGTGGACCGGTGGATGCAGGCGCAGCTGCGGTACCCGAGCGGCGTGACCGGCACGATGACCACGGCACTGTGGTCGAGTACGCCACTGAAGGTCTCGGTGCGAGCGGTCGGGTCGACGGGCGAGCTGCGCGTCTTCAACCCGACCGGGCCGCAGATGGGATATCGCATGACGCTGCGTACGGGCGGAACCAAGCAGCGAATACGCGTCGAGGGTGCGAAACGGGCCACCTATGCCTACCAACTCGATGCCTTCGCCGCCGCGGTGCGAGGCGGCGCTCCGGTGTTGACCCCGCCGGCCGATGCGATCGCGAACATGACGGTCATCGACGCCGTGTATCGCGCCGCGGGCCTGGCGATCCGAGAACCATCGATGCGCGGGACCTGACCCCGACGCGCGAGGATCGCCCGATGGAACTTCGCCAAGTTGCGATCTACGCCTCGCGGGTCCGGGTGGGACTCGGTCTCACGATGATGGCGGCCCCGAAGCTCGCCTTCGGACCGATCTACGGCCGCGGCGCCGGAGAGCCTGCGGCTGCGGCCATCGGCCGGATGATGGGGGCGAGGGAGGCCGCGCTCGGCGCCGGCGCGGCCATCGCGGTGGCCGAACGGCGCGGGGGTGCCAACTGGCTCTCGATGATCGCGGTCGCCGACGGGCTCGATGCGGTCGTGAACCTCACGTCCCGGCGCCTCGGCTGGCGGGGCACGGCGCTCGGGGTCCTCGCCGCCGCATCGGCGGGCGCCCACCTCGTGCTCGCCAAACAACTGGTGCCCGAACAGCTTTCCTGACCCCGCGCGGCGAGTCCCTCGGGCTTCCCACGCGCGAAACGCGCGGTTTACGGCGCGCTTGACGCGCGCAAAGCGGGGAGCGGGGGCAGGCGCCTAGCGGTCGAGGGTGACGAGCGAGTGGGCGACCGGCCCGCCGACAATTGCCTGAACCTCGTCCACCACCCGCTCGCGGCTCACCCGCGCGGCGAAAAGCCCCTCGGTGGGTTCCCGGAACCACGCCAGGCTGGCCCGAGTATGACGGAATCGGACCCAACGGGTCCGCCACGCGATCCACGCCAGGCCACCGATGGGTCCGGCAACGGCGGCGACCGCCGCGCCCTTCCCGCCGAACCGGCGGTACGCGCGTACCGATTCGTAGGTCCACACGATCGGGAAGAACAGGAAGCCGACGAGTCCCTTCGCGGTGGCCTTCCATGCAGGGTGCTCGACGCGATTGCCTGCGAGCCGGGCGAGCAGCACCACCGGCCCGTCGAGCAACACCCCGACCGCGGCAATCGGCGCCAATGCGACGCTGACGATGCCGAGTCGGATGAGGCGAAGCCGCAGCCGGGCCGGATAGAGCCGCGGCACCGCATGGTTGCCCGTGACGCCGAGGACGGCGAGATCGGCGAGGTGGGTGTCCACGGCGCGCTCGAGCGCGCGGAACTCGTCGCTGGCCTCGCCGCCGCGATTCGCGATGACCGTCGCGAGGGAACGGTGAAGCGCCGAGCGGTCGGCGAAGGCGTGCTCGTGCGGGATGAGATCGGAATCGCCTTCGATCGCAATCGCCGCGGCGCGGTCGATGACCATCGCTTCCCGCCACGTGGCGTGGTTCAGGGTCACGTCGTGGAGCCGGTCGGTCAGGACTTCGGTGACGGCTCGCACCGTGGCGACCGGATCGGACCGGTAGCGGTCCACCCACTCGTCCATCTGGATCGGCTTCCCAACGTGGATCGCGGCTTGGGAGCGAAAGCGTCCCCGATCGGCGTAGACGATGCCCACCGGAACGATCGCAATGTGCTCCACGCCTTCGGCCGCGGCGCTCAGGGCAATGCGCGCCGCGCCGGTCTTGAGGGGGACGACGCGCGGCTCGCGGTGCACGTGACCCTCGGGGAAGATCGCGATCTGTTCGCCGGAGGCGAGCACTGCGGTGCTCGCGACGAACGCGTCGTCGTTGGTGCCGGTGTCGCCGTCGGAGCGCCGATGGACGGGGACCGCGCCCGCGAGATCGAGCAGCAGCTTTGCGGGCGGGTATTTCCACAAGCTGCTCGCGGCGAGGAACCGCGGGATGATGCCGAGTCGACCCCAGACCACGATGGGATCCGCGAGCCCATTTGCGTGATTGCACGCGATCACTGCGGGCGTGTCGATGGGTAACCGGCTCGCTCCGGTCACGTCGACCCGGCGATAGAACACGGCCGTGATGATCCACGCCAGCTGCCGGAGGATTCGGTAGGAGAGGGGAGGAGCCTTGCGTCCACGTTTCGCCACGCCGGTGAAGGTACTGCCCGCCGGCGGGTTACTGCACCGTGGTGATTGCGACGGCCATCAGCCGGTCTTCGTTGCCCTGGTCACGGACCTCGACGCGCAGGAGATGTCCGTCGGCGCGCCGCCCGCGATTCTGGACGGTGGCGGTCACGGGCCCCACCCGGCCGGGGCTCACGAAGTGCAGGACGCAGTCGGTGGTGGCGGCGGCCCCGGTTGCGTGGCAACCGGCGAGGTCGACCAGTGCCGCCGTCGCGCCGCCGTGGAGGATTCCCCAGGGATTGCGGAGCTGATCGGTGATCTCGAGTGCGAGGGAGTCCGCCCCGGCGGTCGCCGCGCCGAGGAAATCGGTGAGGTGCGGGGTGGCCTCGGGGTCGAGCGGTGGCGCGGCGAGTACGAGCGGGCGGTCGTACACGGGCGGGCCACCCGCGGGCGCCAAGACCGCCGAGGTCAGCACGCCGTCGGCGACGAGCGCGTCGTTCGCGCCCGAATCGGTGATCACCACGCTCGTGACGATCGCCTGGCGACCCGCGCGGAGTACGGCCGCCTCGAATCCGATCGGCCCGATGACGGCGCGGTTCACCGCTCGCAACATCAGATTCGTGGAGACGACCCAACCGGGGAGCGCGGCGAGGCCGCCGCACAGACCCGCCGCACTGTCGGCGAAGGTCAGGAGTGCACCCATCGCGATGCCGCCGTCGGGCGCGCGCAGGTGGTCCGCCGCGGGGGCGGTTCCCACCACCCGCGCCGTACCGGGTTTCGGCTCCCCGACCTCGCGCAGAGTGAATCCCATGTAACGGCCGATGCTGCGGCCCGCGTCCGGATCGTCGAATCCGGTCTTCACGTTCGGACCCCGCGCGCGCGGGCGACGGTGGTGACGCGGTCGTCGCTCCCGGCATCGGTGAGTTCCACGAGCGCGGTCCCGGAGCGTGGTTGGAGATCGAGGATCGTCGCGGTCGATGCGACCGGCCCGACCTTGGCGAGGGCGAGGTAGGTCACCTGGAGATCGACGATGTCGAGATGGACCCCGGCGGCGGTGCCGAGTGCCTGTTCGGCGGCAACGCCGAGTGCCTGCTCGGCGGCAACCGCGGCGGTCATCGCCATCATCCCGCCCTGCACGGCGCCGAGCGTGTTGCGGACGTAATCGGTGAGGGGAAGCTGTACCGATCCGGTGGCGGCGTCGACGACCTGGAGCCCCGTCGCCGCTTCGAGGGTCTGGGTGAACCCGGAACCCTCGCGGGCCATGGTGGTCCGTCGCCGCGCGCCGTCCGCATCGATGACCGGGTTGCCGTCGCGGCGGGGCAGGATCGCGAAGGTCATGGTGGCCATCCCGAGGGCAACGCCACGATCGGTCGTCAGGTCCACTTCCAGTACCACCGTGGTGCGGCCGGCCCGCACCACTCGCCCGGCGGCCTCGACCCGGCTGATTCCGGGCCGCGGGATCAGGTGCAGCGTCAGGTCGGCGGTGGCGATCCAGTCCGGTCTCGCCGCGGTGGCCGCGAGTCCACCGCCCACCGCGTCGACGAGGGTGGCCAAGGCACCTGGATGCGCGAGGCCGGTGGGGCCTCGCAACGCATCGCTGATGTCGATCCACCCGCGGGCGGTCAGATCGGGTCCGGCTTCGGACTCGAGGCGCAGGTCACGCAAGACGTGTCGGTCCGGCGGATAGGGGCCCTCGAACGGCACCGCCGTGGTCGTCGGGACGACGGGAACCGAGGGTTCGATCGAGGTCACGGGCCGAGACGGTATCCGCGACCCCTCCGGACACCGGACGGGAGCGCGACGATGGGCGGGTGACATCGTCGACCGCCGGCCGCCTGCTCGTCGCCTCACTCGGTCTCGACGACCCGAACTTCCGCCGCACCGTCGTGTTGATGCTGACCCACGATCCCGACGGCGCGCTCGGCGTGGTGCTGAATCGACCGACCGGCCTCCTGGTGGGGGAGGAGTTGCCGGAGTGGGCCGAGGTCGCGGCGCCGCCGGCGTGCATCTACATCGGGGGACCCGTCGACCCCGGCGCCGCGCTCGGTCTCGGTGAGGGCCCGGCCGATCGCACCGAGATGATCGTGGGCCTGATGGGCGCCGTCGACTTCTCAGAACCCCCGCTGACGTACCGGTCGATCCGGGTCTTCGCGGGGTATGCCGGCTGGGGCGAGGGTCAGCTGGACCGGGAGATCGGTCGCGGCGACTGGATCGTGGTGGACGCGCACGTGGCCGACATCACGACCGCGCAACCGGACCGGTTGTGGCGTGACGTGTTGCGGCGGCAACGGTCTCGGGTTGCGGTGTTCGCCAGCGCGCCCGACGATCCGACCCTCAACTGAGCAGACCCCGACCGGTCACGAGGGGCAGGTCGAGGGTCGAGCGCACGCCGGGCTCCGCCGCGCACACGGCCGGGATGGAGTTCAGAATTCGCATGCCGGTGGCGACGAGCCCGCCGGTGTTGTGGTCGCCGTCTTCGCCCATCATCTCGAAATCCAGGGTGTAGCTCGGCGAGCCGGTGACGGTGATGCGGTAGCCGCCGGTCCCGATCGGCTGCGGCCAGTCCGGTGCCACGTCGGGATGCATGCGAGTGACGTGCTCGACGACGATTGCCGCCCGACCCCGGATCCAACCCTGCACCTCGAACCGCAGACCGGCCATGGTGCCCTGCTCGATCTTTCCGACGGCAGTGTCGAAGTCCGCCTCCGCGGGGCAGCGCTCGATCACCTCTTTGATCTCGTCGATCTGCTCGCCGAGTCCGGCCGCGATCATGTGCAACACCCCGCCCCAGGCGAACCCGAGCGCGCCGGGCATGAGGAGGAGCGCGGTGTGGTCGGGCGGCTGGCCGAAGCCCATCGTGTCGAAGAGCACCTCGGGCTGCATATAGGTGGAGTAGTCGAGGTTCTCGACGATGCGGATCGTGTCGATGCGCTCGCTGAACCCGCTGACGACGAGGGGCAGGAGATCGTTGGCGAACCCCGGATCGATTCCCGACGTGAAGCAGGAGGCGTGACCGGCCTGGCCGGCCTCGTCGAGCTGACGGATCCAACCCCGAGGCGCGGTCGGCGGGTAGAGCAGTGAGACCACCGACGTCGACACGACGTTCTTGCCCGACTCCAAGATGCGACACATGTCGGCGACGGCCTCGGTCGGGCGCAGGTCGCCGGTCGCGGTGTAACAGACCACGTCGGCGTCGAGCGCGAGCATCGCGTCGACGTCATCGGTGGCGAGCACCCCGGTCGGAGCATCGAGGCCGCAGAGCTCCGCCGCATCCCGGCCCACCTTGTCGGCGCTGTGAACGCAGAGGCCCACCAGTTCGAGTTCGGAATGCTCCACGATCGCGCGCAGCGTGTGCACGCCGACATTCCCGGTGGACCATTGGATCACTCGATAGGTCATGGTGGCCGACGGTAGCGGTTCGGTACATCGCGATGGGTGGCCAGCCCGACCCGCCACGAGCCCGCGTGATCGGAGACAATGGGCCGAATGGAGCGGCGTGGTCACGCGATTGTGTCCGTTGAACAAGCGGAGCGTGGCCCGTCCGGCCCGCTCCGAAGGAGCAAGAGGACTGAATGATGTTCCGATTCCGCAATCCGGAGAAGAGTTCGATGGTCGATCCTGCTCGTGCCCTGCCCGGCCGCGACGAACCGATGCGCGTCCCCGAGCAGCACTTCGTGAACTTCCACCCGTTGCGCGGCCCGTACCCCGATGGTCTCGAGACCGCGATCTTCGCCCTCGGCTGCTTCTGGGGCGCGGAACGCATCTTCTGGCAGATCCCCGGCGTGTACACCACCGCCGTCGGCTACGCCGGCGGCATCACGCCGAACCCCACGTACGAGGAAGTGTGCAGCGGTCGTACCGGTCACACCGAGGCGGTGCTCGTGGTGTTCGACCCGAAGATCGTCGCGTACGACGAGTTATTGCGCGCCTTCTGGGAGGGGCACGACCCGACCCAGGGCATGCGGCAGGGTAACGACGTCGGCACGCAGTATCGGTCCGCGGCCTATTGGGCCTCGGATGCACAACGTGACGCGCTCGAACGGTCGACGGCCGCGTTCCAGGATCGGTTGCGGGCCGCGAGTTACGGCGACATCACCACCGAGATCGGACCGGCCCCCGAGTTCTATTTCGCCGAGGACTATCACCAGCAGTACCTCGCGAAGAACCCGGGCGGCTACTGCGGGCT
>JANPMG010000009.1:0-97415 GCA_031422675.1 Acidimicrobiia bacterium
CGGTCATCGCGCACCTGCTCGGCGTCGACCCGGCAGACCACGGTCACTTCGCCGAGTGGTCGGACCTCGTCGTGGCGTCCGGCTACGCCACCAAGAATCGTCGGGTCGACGGCGAGGAGAACGAAGGCCTCGCCGGGGTCGCCCCCGACTTCACCAATTACCTCGACGCGATGATCGCCGAGCGGGCGGCCATGGCCGATCCGCCCGATGACTTCGTGACGCGCCTCTTGAACACCGAAGTGGATGGGATCGCGCTCACGCCCCTCGAAATGCGCACCCAACTGGCATTCCTGCTCATGTCCGGGAACGAGACCACCCGCCACCTGATCGGCAACATCCTCGAGACCGTGAGTCTCGATCCCTCACTCTTCGCTTCCTTCACGGCCGACCCGGAGTTGCTCAGCATCGGCGTCGAGGAGTCACTCCGCCACGATCCGCCGATCCACGTGTTGATGCGCGATTGCATCCAACCCGCCATCGTGGCGGACACGCCGATTCCCGTCGGGTCCAAGGTCGCGTTCGGGTTGGCCGCCGCGAATCGGGACCCGGCGGTGTATGACGACCCAGACGCGTTCCGTCTCGATCGGCCGCGCCCGAAGGATCATCTGGGGTTCGGCGGCGGCCCGCACGTGTGTCCCGGCGCGCAACTCGCCCGACTCGAGGGCCGCATCGCGTTGGAAGTGTTCTGCGAACGCGTGCACTCGGTACGGCTCGTCGACGGCTATCGACGCGAACCGGTGCCGGTGTTCTGGGCCCACGGACCGCGCCGGCTGCCGGTCACCCTCACCGCGGCCCGTCGAACCCCGGCCCCGACGCGAGAGGATGGGAGGGATGACTGACGAACCCTGGTCCGGTGATGCATCGTCGCTCGTCGACGCGTTTCGTGCCGGCGAGCGGTCACCCGAGGAGGAACTCGACGCAACCTTGGCGGCGATCGAGCGGTCCGAGCTCAACGCGTTCGCGCATCTGGATCCCGATCGCGCGTCGGCGGCGGCGAAATCTGCCGACCTCTCGAAACCGTTCGGTGGCGTGCCGACCGGCATCAAGGAGCTCGAGCCGGTCACCGGGTGGCCGTTCACCGAAGCGTCGCTTGTCCATCGCGATCGCATCGCCGATCGCACGTCGCATCACATTCAACGACTCCTCGAACGCGGCGGCGTCGTCCCCGTGGGCTCCACGACGGCCAGCGAGTTCGGTGGTCTCAACGTCAGCGTCTCGAAGCTGAACGGCGTGACCCAGAACCCGTGGCAACTCGGCCGGACCGTCGGTGGATCCTCGGCCGGGTCGGCCGCCGCGGTTGCTGGCGGTCTCGTCAGCCTCGCCACCGGCGGCGATGGCGGCGGGTCGATCCGCATTCCGGCCGCGTACACCGGTCTGCTCGGCATGAAGGGCACCTTCGGCCGTATCCCCCGCAGCCCGCACGCGTTCATGCGGCCGAACACCGTGGTGTTCGGCAACGTGTCGAGGTCGGTGCGGGACGCCGCTCGGTACTACGACGTGTGCGCGGGCGCGCACCCTGCGGATCCCACCTCCCTCCCGACCGTCGGCGGATGGGAAGCCGGGCTCGGCACCCACTCGCTGCGCGGCAAGCGAGTTGCCATCGTGCCCGCGCTGGGTGGCGTGACGTTGGCGCCCGGGGTGGCGACCCGGATTCGCGCTCACGCCGCCGAGGTGATCGCCGCCGCCGGCATGGTCGTGGTCGATCGCACCGTGGCGCCGCCGAATCTCGCGCTGCAATGGATGATGGGCAACCTCGCCACCCTCGCCGCCGACCTCGGCACGCACTGGCCCCGATGCGCGCGAGACCTGACCGACGAGGTGGAGTTCGGATTCCGGCTCTCCGAGTCCCTCTACAACCTCCACTCGGCGGCCGCGGCGGAGGAACTTCGGATCCAGGCCAACGAAGTCATGGCCGAGGCGTTCGCGGACGTGGACTTCATCATCGCGGCCACCAACCCCGGGCCGGCGTTCGCGGCCGACGCGGTGATGAGCAACGAGCAGTCACGCTTCGTCGAGTGGGCCGGTCACAGCGCCGTCGCCAAGTTCGGGTTTCGCGGCGCGATGTTCGCGGCCCGGCTCGTCGGCGCGCTGGCTCCGCAGTTCCCCGCGAAGCTCGTGGCGACGGGCAGTGCCCGCTTCCCGGATCTCGTCAACATGGGCGCACTCACGATCATCAGCAACATCTACGGCAACCCCGCGGTGTCGATCCCGGCCGGTACCGTCGACGGATTGCCCGTCGGCATGCAGGTGCTCGGGCGCCACCACGAGGATGCGCTGCTCTTCGATGTTGCCCTCGCGGCGGAACGCGCCTGCCCGTGGCCGCTCGTTGCGCCGCCAGCCGGACGGGCCGGCGGATAGGCAACCCGCCCGCGGGTCAGGGGTTGTCGAGGTGGAAATCGTCCCAACCGAGGCCGTTGCTCGACCACTGATACGGACCGGCGAGTTGATGGGTGGCGTTCTTGAACGTGGTGATGTTCGCCGCCGAGAGCGTGTGCGACACCACCGACGCTCCGTTGATGAACCCGGTGAGCACGTTCGCGCTCGAACTCGTGAGGGTCAGAACGATCGATGCGGGCGCGGTGGCGATTCCCCCCGGGTAGAGGTTGGTCACCGAGGCCAACGCGGTCCACCCGCCATTGAACGACCACAGTTGCAGAGATCCGTTCGACGCGTTTGTCCATTCCACCGTGAGGAACTGGGTCGCCGCGGCGTTGCGGTTGATCGTGAGACCGAGGTCGAAGGTGGTGGCGCCGTTGCGGACGATCGTGGCCACCGCGGAGCCGTTCGCCGAACCGGCATCGATCACCAGCGACGAGTTCGCAGTGGTCGAGCGCGCCGCGTTGGACTGGATCGTCCACGACCCGCCCCCCGGGTTGACGGCCCAGGTCTTCGCACCCCCGTCGGTCACGCTGCCGTTGAGGTTCGTGCCGTTCACCCCGTTGAAGTTCTCCCATGCCACCACCGTGGGTGCGCCGGTGGAGGCGGCGAAGTTGGACGCGCTGAGCGCGGAGGCGGTGACACCGCCGGCGCCCGCGGCCGCGGCGGGACCCGCGGGGAGGAACCCGCATAACGCGACGAGCGCCGCGAGCAGAGCGAGTCGGTTTCGGGTGGGCATGGGTCGGGTTCCGAGCGTTGGCAGTCGCGCGACCGTTCACTCACGATCGCGCCCTGATATCGACATCGGGACCGGGCACCTTGAGCCGGTACCGACCATATCCGACCTATCCCGACGCCTCGGACCCACCGCGCGGATCGAGCACCAGATCCGGGACGTCGATCCCGGGATGTGCGAGCAGCACCCCGAACACCTCGACGAGGTGGCGGCCCACGTCGTCGGCGTCCATCATCGCCATCGAGACCCCGGCGGCCTGCCACCGTTCGAGCCCGACGGTGATCAGATCCATGTCGAAGCCGAGCCCGAAGTCCGTCCCGATCGTCGCGCCCATGACGATCCGTTGGAACCGTCGTTCGGGATGCTCGACGCGCCACGATCTGATCGTCGCGTCCAGCGCCGCCTTGGACGCGGCGTAGGAGCTCAGACCCCATCTCGTCTCGGTCACCGCCTCCGAGGAGATGAACGTCACCAGACCGTCGGGAGCCAGCTCGGAAAGGGCGGCGCCGCAAACCAGAGTGGGCCCGATCACGTTGACGGCATAGTCGCGCTGCCAGGCCTGCGGATCCGCGTCGACGAGCCGGGCGAGGGTCCCCGCGCCGGCGGCGTACACCACGAGATCCAGGCCGCCCATCGCCTGTACCGCATCGGCCACGATGCGAGCACAGTCGGCCGGTTGGGTGACGTCGGCGACGATCGCGTGGCTGCGATCCGAGCTCGCGCACAACGTCTCGAGTTCCGGCGCGCGGCGAGCGGCCGCGCAGACGTGCGCGCCGGCGCGTTGCGCGTGGAGGGCAACGGCGCGCCCGATCCCCGACGATGCCCCCACCACCAGGACCCGTGCGTCGCGCAGTGTGATGTCAGTGGTCATGGCGGCGAACCCCCGGCCTCGGTATCGAGCGGGGAAAGGGCTCCGGTCAGCTCTCGGCGCAGCACCTTCCCGATTTCACTCCGCGGGAGGGCGTCGATCCACTCAAAACGTACGGGGACCTTGTACGGGACGAGGTGGTCCCGACACAGTTGACGCAGGTCATCGTCGGGGACCGGCCGGCCGACCAGGAATGCGACCGGGATCTCACCGAGGCGCGCGTCGGGCGCGCCGACCACCGCCGCATCGTCGACCGCCGCCGAGAGGCGCAGCACCTCCTCGACGGCTTCGGGAAACACCTTGTTGCCACCGCGGTTGATCACGTCGCCGGCCCGACCGTCGATCCAGACGAAGCCGTCGGCGTCCATATGCGCGAGGTCACCGGTGTCCACGAACCCCGCGGCATCCCTTCGCTCGTCGATTCCCAGCGCCGCGTTCGGTGGCCGCACCAGCAGATGACCGAAATCGTCGATTCGGATCTCGACGCCCGGATGGGGCCGCCCGATCGCGCCGAGTTTCTCCGGGTGCGCCTTCGCATCCGCGGCGGTCCACCCGATCACTTCGCCGATCTCGGCCTGCCCGTAACCGTTGAGCACTGCCACGCCGAAGCGGTCGACGAATCGGCGGGCCTGAAGCGGCGAGAGCGGGGCCGTGATCGAGCGGACGTATCGCAACGGGGTGAGGTCGGTCACTGCGGAATCGGTCAGCATGCTCATCGCGGCGGGCGGCAACACCGTCGAACGAATCTCGAACCGGGCGACGAGTTCGGCGAAGGTCGCCGGATCGAAGCCGTCCATGATCACGAGCGGTGCGCCGGCGCGCAGTCCGAAGAGCACGTTGTACAAACCGGCGTTGAGCGCCATCGACACCGGGATCAGATTCGGCGACGGACCTTTCGACGGTGGGGGTTTCGACGACTGGTCTTCAGGCGGCGCCACCCCTGACCCTCGCAGCGGGCCCAACACCCGATCGAGGAGTTCGATGTACGCAGCGTGGGTGTGCTGAATCGGCTTCGGGCGGCCGGTGGTCCCCGAGGTCCACATGACGAAGGCGACGTCCTCGGAATAGGTCCAGGGGTCGAGGTGGCGCGTCACCGCCGTGGGCGTGATGAGACACGCGGGCCGGGTGGCGGCGAGGATCGCGTCGAGTTCGGCGGCCGGAAGCCGTGGGTTGACGGGCACGTAGACGCCACCGGCGAGCCACACACCTGCCATCGTGGCCACCAGCTCGGGCCCGTTCGGCAGCTGCACCGCCACCGCGTGACCGGGTTCGATCGCCAGGCGTCCGGCGACCTCGCGGGCGAGACCGCGGACGACGCCGGCGGTCACGGAACGGTCCACCGTGTGGACGAGATCCGTCTCGTCGGCGAACGGGTGGTCCATCAGGAGCGACGCGAGATCCGTCATGGGCCGAGCCTGTCCGACGCGTGTCACTCGGGCGGTTGCCAAACCGGCGGCCGCTTCTCGGCGAATGCACGCGGACCCTCCGCTTGGTCGGGGTGGCCCCACATCGACACGAGTTGGTCGGCTCCGGCCCGACACGCGTCGGTGAGGCCGTGCTCGAGCGCACCCCAGAGCGCGCGCTTCGTGGCCGCCATCGCCGCCGGCGAGTTCTTCGCGATCGTCTCGGCCAACTCCTGCGCGCGTTCTCGCAGCCGATCGGGCGGATCCACCACCTCCGAGATCATGCCCAACTCTCGGGCGCGCGCCGCGGGCATCCGCTCGTACTTGCCCATGAATGCCATGCGCATCACTGCCTCGGCCGGCATCTTGCGCATGAGCCCGATCGCCTCGATCGCCACCACCTGTCCCACCGAGACGTGCGGATCGAAGAACTGCGCGTCGGACGCGGCGATCACGATGTCCGCGTCGGCCACCCAGTGGAATCCCCCACCCGCGCAGATCCCGTTGACCGCGGTGATGACCGGCTTCCACACCTGTTGGTGCCAAGCGGTGAAATGGAGATCGAACTGTTCGACCGACTCGCGGTAGCGCTCCATCCCGATGCCGTCCCCCGCCAGTTCCGACACGTCGACGCCGGTCTGAAACGCGCGCCCATTGCCCGTGTGCACGATGACCCGCACTTCCGGATCGGCATCGAGTTCCGTCCAGGCCCGCGCGAACTCGTCGCGCATCGCAGCGTTCATCGCGTTGAGTTGGTCGGGCCGGTCGTTGATCAACCATCCGACGGGCCCGTGCCGCTCGACGACGAGGTGCTGGTACAGCGTGCTCACGATCGAGGAACTTGCACCGACGCGCCCGCGATCATCGCCATCAGAGCCGACCGTCGGTGCGCAGGTCTTTGGGTACCCACGCCGGGTTGCGGCGTTCCTTGAACGCGGTGAACCCCTCGACGGCTTCCGGCGAACGCACTCCGGCGGCCATGCCGATGCGGTCCGGGAGTCCGTAGTACCGATCGAAGCTGCGCTTGACCATGGACCACGCCTCGGGCGCGGCGCCACACGCGCTACGGAGAGTGTCGGTGGCGGCATCGAGAAGATTCTCGTGCGGTGCGATCCGGGTGATCAGTCCCCAGTTGAGCGCCTCGGCGGCGGTGAGGGTCCGGCCGGTCACGAGCATGTCCCGCGCGCGGGCGGGACCGATCTGGCGCGGCAGGATCTCGGCGTAGTTCAGGTCTGCGATCCCGCGCAGCAGTTCCGGCGCGCGGAACGTGGCTCGGTCACTCGCCACGGCCACGTCGCTCAGCATCGCGATCATCAGCCCGCCGGCCTGGCACAGGCCGTTCACCGCACAGACGATCGGTTTGCGCGCCTGACGAAGCGTCTCGAACGGTGTGACGTCCATGCCCAAGAGCTGCCCGGCACCCCAGTCGTCGCCCGAGTCGTGGCTCATGTCGCCACCGGGGATGAAGACGTCGCCCGTCGCGGTGATGACGAGCCCCGCAAGATCGGGGTCGGCGTCCACGCGGTTGATCGCGTAACGGAGCGCGAAGTACATCGCCGCGGTCAAGGCGTTTCGGCGCTCGGGCCGGTCGATCACGCAGTGCGCGATCGAACCGAACCGTTCGAAGGTGACGAACTTCGTCCCCAACCAGTCGCCGCTCGGCGGTCGAGGCGGCGACGGTTCGTCCGCGTCGTTCACACCAGTCGCCCGTACAGGAAGTCGGCGACCGGCGTGGCGTCGGGGAACGAGCCGGTGATTCCCGAACTCATATATCCCGCGTCGGTGATCACGTTGACGCCGTTGAGGGCTCGGGCGGCATCGCTACAGAGGTACACGAGCGCACCGGCCTGCTCCTCCGGAGTCGAGGTCTCGATCCCGACGGCCGCGCGGTAGTCGGCGCCGAAGCTGAGCCACGTCTCGGCGTTGGCGCGGGCCAGGGGCGTGTCGGTGGGCCCGGGCAGGATCGCGTTGATCCGGATCCCCCGCTTGAGCATCGGGAACGCTTCGCGCGCGACGTAGGCACACATCGCTTCTTTGCTCCACTGGTAACTCGCCTTGTACTCGTGCGCGGCGATCCACGCCGCGGCGGCATCGAAGCCGTCGGTGTCGAGATACTCCTTGACCTCATCAAGGTGCGCCTCCCACGCGAGCCCGGCCGCCGACGAAATCATCCCGATCGCCGAACCCCGCGGCATCAGGTCCGCACCGATCGCGCGTTCGATGAAGTGGCGGTGGCCGATGAAGTTGATCTTCTCGATTCCCGGCGTTCCGTCGGCCACGCCGGCGCACGACAACAACACGTCGATCGGCCCGCCCACCGTATCGACTGCGGTCTCGATGCTCGCCTGATCCCGCAGATCCAACGGAACGGCAGTCACGCCCTCGAGTTCGATCGGGGCGTAGTCCAACACCACCACGTCGGCGCCGAGATCACGGATCAGCGTGGCGGCCGCCGCGCCCATGCCCGTCGCGCCGCCCACCACCACCGCGCGCTTGCCATCGAAGCGGAAAGAATCGGGCGTCATGAAAGCTCCTCGATCGGCAGGGAAGCCGGAATGTATACGATCCCCTCCGGCTGAGTCCGAGATGGTCTGCGACGGGATTCGACATGAGTGACACCTCGCCCGCGCCGGCGCCGAGCACGACCGCAAGCGCCATTACCGACGACGGTGTGGCCCGGCTACGAGCCCGCATTGGCATCCCCCGCCCCCATACCCGCGGACCGCACTATCTCGTCCCGAACGAAGACGCGTTCCGGAACGTCGCGCACGCCTACGGCGACGACAACCCGCTGTGGTGTGACCCGGGCTACGCGACGACCACGCGCTGGGGAGGACCGATCGCACCGCCGCATCTCGCGGGCGGCGATTCGCTCATCGGCGAGGACGAAGTCACCCGCTTCGACGCCGACACCAAGCAACTCATGCGCGGTGACCCCCTCGGCGGAGTCCACGCGTTCTACTCGGGGTCGTTCCGGGAATGGTGGAATCCGCTCCGACCCGGGACTCGCGTCGCGCGTCGAAATGCGTTGGTGGGCGTGCACGACAAGGAGGGGGATTTCGCCGGGCGCGCCGTCCACGAATGGTCGGCGGAGGTCTTCGCCGCGGTGGGCGGTCCGGTCCTGGCCGCCCAGTACCGGCTGATGATCCGTGCGGACCGCGATCGCGCCGTGGAGCGCAAGGCCAACGACACCATCGAGTTGCGGCCCTACACCGACGCCGAACTCGCCGCCATCGACGACGCGCTCGCCGGTGAACGGGCCCGACGCCGAGGAGCCGAGCCCCGGTGGTTCGAGGAGGTGCAGGAAGGCGACGAACTCAGCCCGATCGTCAAGGGCCCGATGCGGGTCACCGACATGGTGTGTTGGCACGTGGGAATGGGCATGGGCCTCTACAACGTGGCGCCGCTGCGGTTGGGGTTCGATCAGCGTCAACGCATGCCGCGCTTCTTCCGCCCTGACGACCTCAACATTCCCGACGTGCAGCAGCGGGTGCACTGGGACCCGGATTGGGCGCAGCGGGCGGGCAACCCGGCGAGCTACGACTACGGCCGGATGCGCGAGACCTGGCTCATCCATCTCTGTACCGACTGGATGGGCGACGACGCGTGGCTCTGGAAGTTGGACTGCCAGTTCCGCAAGTTCAACTACGTCGGTGACACGCATTGGATGCGCGGCCGCGTCACCCGCACGTATCTTGCCGACGGCGATCGCCCCGCGGTCGACATCGAACTCGCGGGGGTGAACCAGCGGGATGAGACCACCACCCCCGGCCACGCCACGATCCTGCTGCCGTCCCGGGAACACGGCCCGGTGCGCCTTCCCGAACCATCGGGCGGCGCGACCACGTGTCAAGAAACCCTCGACGCCCTCGCCACCCGCTTCGCCACCGACCGCTGACCCCGGCCAGCGCCTCCCTCGGCGCCTCACCCCTCACCCCTCCCCCTCACCCCTCACCCCCGACTTTCGTGCAGTTTGCGGAGCCCCGGGTCCCCAAAGTGCACGAAGGTCGTCTGGGAAGGGGACGAGAGCGGGCAGACTGCCGCGATGAACCGTCGCCGCCCCGTGCTCGCCGCCGTTGTCACCACGGTCGTCGCACTTTCGCCCGCGGCGTGTTCGTCGAGTTCGTCGGACCCACGCCTGTCGCCTACCTCGACCCGAGCGTCATCGCCGCAGGCGACCGGACCCGACGCGCCCACCCTCGTACCAGCCGCGCGAGTCACGAACGAGATCACCGCCGGGACAGGTATCAACCTCGCGAGCGCAACCAGCGGACCTTCGGTCCCGAAGGGCTGGGTCGAATCCGAATACGCGGTAGAAGGCACCGCGAGTTCGTACTCGTCGGCCACGCCGTTGGCCGCCGACGGCAACTGGACACTCACGGAGAGCACTGCGCGTGCGCCGTACCGGACCCGCATCGTCGTGCGCCGCCCGGTCGCGGCGAAGGACTTCAACGGCACGGTCGTCGTGGAGTGGCTCAATGTCAGCGGCGGGTTGGACGCGTCGCCGGACTACTCCTACGCGAAGGGGGAGATCCTGCGGAGTGGTACGGCGTGGGTCGGAGTCTCCGCGCAGTCCATCGGCGTCGAGGGCGGCGCGGTGGCAGTCCCGATCAAGGTCGCCGAGGACGCCGGCGCAGGGAAGGGTCTGCGCGCGCTCGATCCCGTGCGATACGGCGATCTGCGCCACCCCGGCGACGCGTACTCGTACGACATCTACACCCAAGTGGGCCGTGCGCTTCGAGCGCCGACGGGGGTCAACCCACTCGGCCCGCTGAAGCTCCGACACCTGCTTGCGATCGGCGAGTCCCAATCGGCGTTCGCGCTGACCACCTACGTCGACGGCGTCCAGCCGCTCACTCGCGAGTTCGACGGCTTCTTCATCCACAGCCGCGGCGGCGCGGCGGCGCCGCTCGGCGCGCCGGGCGTGGGAATCGACATCGCGACCACTATCACCGGCGCACCCACGAAACTCCGGACCGATGGTCGGGCACCGATCCTGGTCCTGGAGACCGAGACCGATCTGCTCGGGTTCTTGAACTACCGGGCCGCGACGCAACCGGACAGTGACCGGCTGCGGGTGTGGGAGGTCGCAGGAACCGCGCACGCCGATCGTTATCTCGTCGGCTCGATCGGCGAGCAGATCGGTTGTCCGACCCCCATCAACAACGGGCCCGGGCGCTTCGCGGTCGGTGCGGCCCTGCACGCGCTCACCCGCTGGGTGGCCGACGGCATCGCTGCGCCGCGCGCACCGCGGCTCGAGATCAGCGGCGCCACCTTCGTGCGCGACGAGTTCGGAAACGCACGCGGCGGGATCCGCACTCCACTCGTCGACGTTCCGGTGGACACGCTCTCCGGGGAATCCGGCGGCGGGTCCGTCGCGTGCCTGCTCTTCGGGTCGACCACGCCGCTCTCCCCCGAACAACTCCGCGCGCGGTATCCGTCGCGCGCGAAGTATCTGGCCGAGTACCGCGCCGCCACCGATCGCGCGATCACGGCCGGCTTCGTCCGGCCCGCCGACCGGGCTGCGCTGCTCGCGGCCGCCGACCCATCCCGCGTCCGCAAGTAGCGCCGGCGGGCGCAACTCCCCCGTGCGGCCTCACACCCCGACTTTCGTGCAGTTTGGGGAGGCCCGGGTCCCCAAAGTGCACGAAGGTCGTAGCGCTCGGTCAGTCGACAAGTTGGGTCAGTCCACCCGGCGGCGGAGTGGGTGGTCGGGCGGTACTTCGACGAGCCGCAGTTCGAGACCGTCGGGATCTTCCACCCACCCCTCGATCAACCCCCACGGCATCCGTTCCGCCGGCTTGACGATCGTGACCCCCGCCGCCGCCAGCCGCCGCTCCTCCGCGCCCACATCGGCGACCTGAAGCCACAGGCAGAACCCGGGGCCCACGCCGGTGCCACCACGCGTCAGCTCCAGGAATCCACCGCCGAGGAAGTACACGACGCCGGTCACCACTCCGGCCGCGCCGTACTCCCGGTAAGTATGAAGCCCGAGGGTGAGTTCATAGAAGCGGCGGCTCGCCTCGAGATCCCGCACCCGCACGATGGTTCGACTACTGAGGACGTCCACCGCGCCAGTCTCGCGTCCGGGGTCCGCCGGATCCGGCCTCTCCGCCCGCCGCTATCGCGCCGGGCGCAACCCGGTGGTGATCGGGAGTTCGAGGCCGATGGCACTGAAGTCCACACTGCCCCCGAGCCGGGGTGGCGCGTACGCGACCGTCGAGGCGATGAGCTGCAGGGTGAGCTTGGCGCCCGCCCGCGCCGAGAAGACCACGAGTTCCAACCGCACGGTCACCGAATGCTGCACACCGTCGAGTTCCAGCTTCACCGGCGTGATCTGGTTGCCGAGCACCAACCCGGTCTCGGGGTCGACGATCTGGGCGAACACGCGCGTTGGCCGCTCGCCGGGCGGGGTCGTCCCCGTGTACGTCAGGTTCAGCTTCGGCGCGCCGAGCACCACGGCCGGCTTCGCGAAGTCCACCGAAAGATCGAGTCCGTTCGTGGCGCGCGCCGGCGTGATCGCGTTGGCGATGCTGCCGAGCGCGGCGGCGGGCGCACCCGGAACCGGCTTCGCCACCTCGACCGTCGTCGCGTTGAGGCGCAATGAACCGGAGCCCTTCGCGGTGACCGGCCTTCCCGGCGCGGGTGGGTAGGAGTCCGAGACGAACCGATCGCCGTTCTGGTCCACGGTGGAGAACCCGGGTCCGAGATCGATGGCGGTGTCCTGCTTCACGTAGCGAGCGAGCCAGGCGATCGCGGCGCGGCCGTTGTAGGTCTCGTCACCGGGCTTGGTCAGACACACGCCGTGCCCGCCACAGAACCAGATCATTGCGGCGGGGACGCCTTTGGCCTTCAACAGCTCGTAGTTCGTCACGGCTTCGTCCAGGGTGAAGAGCGTGTCGACGGTGCCCTCGATGATCAGCGTGGGGATCGTGATGCGCGAGACCGTGTCGCCCGGTCCGCGCGACGCGAACCACGCCGCGTCCTCGGCACTGATCGTCCCCGTGGCCCGACCGCTTTCGTAGGCACTCGTGATGTGCGGGTCGAGGTTGAAGTTCCGGGCGAAGCTGTAGAGCTGATCGCCCCACCCGCTCTTGACCGTCTCCGCCTTGTAGAGGCTCGTCGCCAGCGAGTGCCACGCGATCGTCGGCACGATGGCGTCCACCCGACAGTCTTGGATCGCGAGCACGATCTGGATGTCGCCGCCGTAGGAACCGCCGACCATGCCCATTCGAGGGTCACCCGGCGCGTCGAGCTGGACACCGGGTTGGGTGGCCACCCAGTCGACGAGCACCTGGGTGTCCTTGCCTTCGTGCGCGGGATCATTCGTGGAGACCACGCCGCCCGACTTGCCGAACCCGCGCGGATCCCACGTGAGCACGTTGTAACCCTCGGCCCAGAGGTTCGCGATGTTCACGTCGCCAAAGATGCCGTCACCCTTCGAAGCGGTGTTCACGTCGCCGGGTTGACTCCAGCCCGGACCCTTCAACACGGTGGGGAACCGCGTCGTGGCCGTGGCGTCAGGGTTCGGGAACCAGTGCGCGCGAATCACCGTGCCGTCGAACGAGGTGACAGCCATCTCGGCCGGCCGGGCCGGATCGGCCGGGGTGGCCTCCGGCGCGGCGCCCCGCTCGATGGTGCATTGCGGGCGGACGAACGTCGCCGACTTCTCTGCGCCGGCCAGCGAGGTGGAGGACGCGCCATCGGTCTTCGACGCCGTCGAGCTCGAACACGCCGCCGCCACGAGCGCGCTCAGCAGGATCAGGCCGAGCGCGCGAAAAGGACCTCGAATCATCCGCATGAGACCCGACCCTAATGGCGACGCTCCCGAGCGCGGGGAGTTGCCACCGCCGCGCCGAGCCAACGACGCGGAGCGGCGGCGCGCGAGCAGTGGGCCGCGTGGGCGACGCGCGAGCGAGCTATTCGGTGCCGTCGACGCAGATCGTGGTCTTGGTGCCGATCGTCTTCGGGTCGATCACGTTGAAGGTCCCGTCGTCGCAGGTGATCGTGGAACTCAGGTGGGCGTACACGCCCTCCGGGCTCTCGTACCCGGGCACGACCCACACGTGAAGCAGGTACCCGGTCCGCTTGATCAGGCTGCCCTTGACGGCGTCGCAATCGGCCTTGGTGGCGTCTCGGTCGGCGCCGAGCGGCGTGTCGATTCCGTTGGCACCCTGCACGATGCAGACGTCCTGGTGGAGATGCCAGGTGTCGTTCGGGCCGGCGAACCCGGCCGCATCCGGCATCGAACGGCTGTAGAAGAGACCCGAAACCCGCGAGTCCTGATGCGTGCCGTCATAGATCCACGCGATCGGTTTGCGGATGTCGTCGTCGCTCATCACGCCGTCGGCGTCACCGGCGACGTTGCCGTACGCGATGTAGTGCGCGCCCAGTCCCGGCGAGAAGGGTCCGGCACGGCGCAAGCCCGCCTTCTCCGCGTCGGCGACGGTCGGGTACTGCAGTGCGACCTCGCGGGCGAGGGTCAACTGACGGGCCAGCTCCGCCCGATCCGGCTTCGAGATCGCCTCGGGGAAATAGGGGCCGTGTTGCATGCCGTTCCCGAGCTTCGAGAAGCCGCGATCGTCGACGGCGTCGTCGTCATGGCCCATGGCCGCCATCTCGGCCGCGGTCATGCCGTCATCATGGGTCTTCGTGGACGTCTTCTCCGACGCGCCGCCACCGGCGGAGTCCGCCTGCTTCGTGTCGGATGAGCACGCAGCCACACTCAGTGCCAGCGCGGCGAGTAAGACGATGCCGAGACGTCGACCCATGAAAACTCTCCCCCAGAAGTTCCGAGCGACCGAAAACGTGCGCCGCGCCCGAGAGGGTAGGCGCGTCGCCCGACGGCACGCGTCGCTGCCCCGGGGTATCGGCACCGCTCGCTACGTGCCGGTCCACTCCGGTGGGCGCTTCTCGGCGAACGCTTTCGGGCCTTCCTTGGCATCGTTCGACCCGAACACCCGGCCGGTGAGACCGCCCTGAATCGCCCAGAACTCGGCCTCGGTGGCACCGAGGGTGGCCTTGACCAACTGCTTCGACGCGGCCACCGCGAGCGGCGCGTTCCGCGCGACGCGCGTGGCCAACTCCATGGCCACCTCGACCGCCGAGCCCTTATCTGCGAGCCGCGCGACGAGCCCGAACTCGAAGCCGTCCTCCGCGGTGATCGGGTCACCGGTGATGGCCATCTCCATTGCCTTGCCGTACCCCACTCGGCTCGGCAGTCGCAAGAGTCCCCCACCCGCGGCGAAGAGACCGACTCCCACCTCGGGGATCCCGAGCTTGGCGCCACGCGCTGCCACCAAGAGGTCGCAGCTCAACGCGAGCTCGAGCCCACCGGCGAGAGCAAAGCCTTCGATCGCACCGATCAGCGGCTTCTCGGCACCGTTCTGCACGAACGTCATCATCGGGCCGATGTCCTCGCCGCGTGCGAACGCCTTGAGGTCCATGCCGGCGCTGAAACCGCGGCCGGCGCCGGTGAGCACGCCCGCGGTAAGACCGGCGTCGCCGTTCAACTGTTCGACTGCGCCCCACAGCCCGCGAGCCAAATCACCGTTGATCGCGTTCATAGCGTCGGGTCGGTTCAGGGTGATGAGGAGAACCCGTCCCCGTTGCTCGACGAGGACCGCTTCGTTGGTCGTTCCCGCTTCGGGCGTCATTTCGGGGGCATCCGGATGCCGCCGTCGACGCGGATGACTTCCGCGTTCATGTACGGGTTGGTGATGCACTCCAACACCATCGACGCCAACTCCTCGGGCGAGCCGAGGCGCTTCGGGAACAGCACCGACTGGCCGAGGTGGTTCTTGAACCCCTCCGACGCTTCACCGGTGCCGTAGATCGGCGTGTCGATGAGTCCAGGCGCGATCGTGTTGACCCGAATGCCCACGGCCGAGAGGTCACGCGCGATCGGCAGCGTCATTCCCACGATGCCACCCTTCGACGCAGAGTACGCGGCCTGGCCGATCTGTCCGTCGAACGCGGCTGCCGACGCCATGTTCACGATTGCACCGCGCTGACCGTCGCCGTCCACCGGCTCGGTCTTGGCCATCGCCGCGGCGCAGAGCCGCAGCATGTTGAACGACCCGAGCAGGTTCACCTTGATGACGAACTCGAACTGTGATTGGGGCATCGGGTCGTTGTTGCGATCCACCGTGCGGCCCGCGCTACCGAGTCCGGCCGAGTTGACCAATGCCCGGAGCGGTCCCATCTCCGACGCCGCCGCCACTGCAGCTGCGCCGTCGTCTTCGCTCGAAACGTCACAGTGCACGAACAGTCCACCGAGTTCCTTGGCGAGCGCGGACCCCGCGTCGTCGTTCAGGTCCGCGATCACCACGCGCGCGCCGAGCGCCGCGAGCCCGCGCGCCGAGGCTTCACCGATACCAGACGCGCCGCCGGTGACAACCGCCGACGCGTCCTTCAGCTCCAACCGCGCCATCAGGATTCGATCCGCTCGATGATGGTGGCGTTGGCCATGCCGCCGCCTTCGCACATGACCTGCATGCCGTAGCGGCCGCCGGTGCGCTCGAGCTCGTTGAGCAAGGTGGCCATGAGCTTCGTGCCCGAGCCGCCGAGCGGGTGACCCAGCGCAATCGCGCCACCGTTCACGTTGACCTTCGCCATGTCCGCGCCGGTCTCCTTCTGCCACGCCAACACCACCGATGCGAACGCTTCGTTCACTTCGAAGACGTCGATGTCGTCGATGCTGAGACCGCTCTTCTCGAGGATCTTCTTGGTGACCGGGATCGGGCCCTTGAGCATGGTGACCGGGTCCGTGCCCGCGACGGCGAACGAGTGGAAGCGGGCGCGCGGCTTGAGGCCGAGCTCGGCGGCCTTCTCGGGGCTCATGATCAGCACCGCGGAGGCACCGTCACAGATCTGTGACGAGTTGCCCGCGGTGATCGTGCCGTCTTCCTTGAACGCCGGCTTCAGGGCCGCCAGCTTTTCGGCCGTGGTGCCCTCGCGGATGCCTTCGTCGGTGGTGTGCATCTCCGGACCGTCGCCGAGGTCGACCTCGATCGGGACGATCTCGCTCTCGAAGCGACCCTCGCTCGTGGCCACGGACGCGCGGCGCTGACTCTCGGCACCGAACTCGTCCATGTCCTCGCGGGTGATGCCGTACTCGTCGGCGATCATGTTGGCGCCGATGCCCTGTGGCGGGAGGCCGGTCTCGGCGTAGCGGTCCATCTGCGCCTGCGGGAAGGGGAACCCGAGACCCTTGACCACCGAGGCGCCCATCGGCGTACGGGTCATGACTTCGACGCCCGCCGCGACCACGCAGTCGTACGCGCCGGCCATGACACCCTGCGCGGCGAAGTGCATCGACTGCTGGCTCGAACCGCACTGGCGGTCCACCGTGGTGGCGGGCACGGACTCGGGCCAACCCGCGGCGAGGACCGCGTTGCGCCCGATGTTGAGCGACTGCTCACCCACCTGCATCACACAGCCCATGATCACGTCGTCGACCTCGGCGGGATCGAGATGGTTGCGCTCGGCGAGCGCCTTGAGCACCTCCGCGGCGAGGGCGGCGGGGTGCCAGTCCTTGAGCTTGCCGTTGCGCTTGCCTCCCGGCGTACGTACGGCATCCACGATCACGGCATCGGTCATGTTGATTCTCCTGAACTTCAAGTCTCGGGGGTTATCGGTGGGACTGACGTGCGGGTTGGGACGGAGACGTCACACGATCGCGGGCTCGTGCCCGCTCGCGCGACGCAGGTTGGATTGGAGTTGTTGCAACACCGCGCTGAGGGCCTGGCGTTCCGCCCGGGTGATGCCGGTGCGCAGTTCGGTGCGGAGCGTCTCGTCGATCGCGGTGACGCGGCCGACGAGATCCTGGCCGGACCGGGTGACCTGAATCTGCCACACCCGGCGGTCGTCCGCATCCGGATGCCGATCGACGAGTCCACGCGCCTGCAGTCGGTCGATCGTGGAACCGGTGGCGGCCCGACCCTGGCCGAGGTGATCGGCGATCTTGGTCTGGGTGACGGGACCGAAATCGGCCACGTACACGAGGACGATCGCCTGGGTCAGGTTGAGGTCGAGCTCCGCGAAGCGCTGGTCGTACGCGTCTCGGACGAGTCGGGCCGTCGCCATCAGTGTGGCTTCCACCCGAGTCCACGGCGGACCGTCGAGTTCATGGGGCGCAGCCGGCTGCACCGTCATGGACGCGCGCTCTGTATGCCGGCCGATTGCATGGTTCCATACATTATGGGGACCTACTGACTGGGGCAAACTGACCCGACGACTCTACTTCCGGGCGTATCACGGGTGATACACTTCGCGTCCATGACTGAAGTCTCGATCCGCGACCTCCGTAACCACGGCGGCGACATCGTCGATCGGGTGCAGTCGGGGGAACGAGTGACGATCACCCGGTCGGGAACCCCCGTCGCCGAACTCCGGCCGCTCACGCCACGAGGTGTGACCGCGGAGACGCTGCTCGAGCGGTGGCGTCACCTCCCGCACGTTGATCCCGCCCGGTTCCGTGCGGATGTCGACGAGCTGATCGATCCCGCGCTGTGACCGGGCGCGGCACCGGGATCCTGGACACGAACGCCGTCATCCTGTTACCGCGCCTGACCGACGCGGCAACGCTGCCGACCGAGCCGACCATCACCGCGATCACGCTGGCAGAGCTCTCGGTCGGACCACTGGTGGCGGCCACCGCAGCCGAGCGCGCCGCGCGCCAAGCGCATCTCCAACAAGCCGAGGCCGACTTCGATCCGCTTCCGTTCGACGCCGCTGCCGCACGCGCATTCGGTGGAGTCGCTGCAGATCTGCGCGCGGCAGGTCGGAAGTCGAGCGCTCGCGCCTACGACGCGCTGATTGCCGCGATCGCGATTTCGGTTGACCTCCCACTCCACACGACGAACCCCGACGACTTCACGGCAATCCGTGGGCTGCGCGTCGTCACGCTCGCTCAACCCGACTGAGCGGAGGAGCCGGGTCGGGTCCGATGAGCGAAGGGGCAGCCCCTGGCTCGGCGCGTGCTGGCTCGCATGGAGTGGCGCGTCCGGTTGGAAACGCAGTTGCGTCGATTCCCGAGAATGCGACTCGCGGTTCCGGTGAGCGGTCTGCATTGGGACCACCGCGACGGGCTCGTGCTACGCGGCCTCTCCCGCCTGCCAGTGTTCGCCGGGCCCGCTCGCAACTGAACCGTGGATGCAGGCCTTGGTGTTCTTCACCGGTCGATTCCTACTAGAACGGGTCCTGCCCGCACCCCGGCCGGGCCCCGCCACCGTCGATTCCCCTGGAGCCACCATGGAACCCGTCGCCCTCGACGAGTACCCGATCCACCAGGCGCCGCTGTCGCTGCGCCATGTGCCCGCCAGCGACCGCAACTTCTACGACCGGTGTTACTTCAATGCCCACGACCGCACCGGCGACATCTTCCTCATCACCGGCGGCGGGGTGTATCCCAACCTCGGCGTGGTCGACGCGTACGCGTGTGTGCGCCGCGGCGACACGCAGTGGAGTGTCCGCTGTTCCGACGCCCTCGACGACCGGCCACTCGATCTCGAAGTGGGTCCGTACCGGATCGAGGTCATCGACCCGCTGAAGCAGATCCGCATCATCTGCGACGCCGACGAGCACGGCATCGGCTTCGATCTCACGTGGAACGGTTCGCATCCGGCGACGATGGAACAACCGCACCTCATGCGCAGCGGTCCGAACGCGATCCTGGACGCATCTCGCTTCGCGCAGCTCGGGAGTTGGGAAGGATCACTCCGCGTCGACGGCGACGAGATCGCGGTCACGCCCGACACGTGGCTCGGCAGCCGCGACCGTTCGTGGGGTATCCGGCCGGTCGGCGAAGCGGCCGGGCCCGGCCGCGGGGCCGAGGAGTTCTTCGAAGGCTTGTGGTGGCTCTACGTGCCGCTGCGGTTCGACGACTTCTCACTCATCGTGATCTGTCAAGAATCGCCCGACGGATTCCGCACCCTGAACGACGCAACGCGCGTCTGGGCCGACGGACGAGTGGAACAGCTCGGGTGGCCCGAGGTCACGATCGACTATACGAGCGGCACCCGCATCCCCGAGCGTGCCCACATCCGGCTCACCGCGCGCGACGGCACGCCCCTCGCCCTCGAAGTGGAGTCCCTCGGTTACGCAGTGCTCCACCAGGGCGCCGGGTACGGCGGCGACTCGGGCTGGACCCACGGCACCTGGCGCGGCCCCAACTGGATCGAGGGCCAGGTCTATGACCTCAACGACCCCGCCAACCTCGCGATGCGGCCGTTCGGCGTGATCGACCACGTGGGGAAGGCAACGTTGAACGGCGAGACCGGATGGGGCCTCTTCGAGCACGGCACCATCGGCCGTCACGATCCGTCCGGGTTCGCGGACGTGGGATCGGTCGCACCCTGAGGGAGACCAAGCCGTTGGGATCGAGGGGCGGTGTCACGGACACGGTGATCGTCGGCGCGGGACTCGCCGGTCTCGCCGCCGCACGCACGCTCACCGACGCCGGACACGAGGTCGTGCTCCTCGAAGGGTCCGACGGAGTGGGCGGCCGAGTGCGCACGGACGTCGTCGACGGGTTCCGGCTCGACGGGGGCTTCCAGGTGCTGCTCACCGCATATCCCGATGTCGCCCGTCAACTCGACGTCGCCGCGCTCGATCTTCGCGTCTTCGGCCCCTGATCGGCGGCATCCAGCTCGACCCCGAACTCGGCGCGAGCAGTCGCATGGTCGAAGTGGTGTTGCGGTGTCTCGCAGTCGGCGATTCGGCGGTCCCTGCGACCGGGATGCAGTCCATTCCGGACCAACTCGCGCGGCGGCTGCCGGACGGAGTGCTTCGGCTCGACACGCCGGTCACGAACATCACCGAGGGCGCGGTCACGACCGCGAGCGGCGAGGTCGTACGCGCCGCCAATGTGGTGGTGGCGACCAAAGGTCCGGCGGCCGCCGCGCTCCTCGGCCTACCCGCCGTCGGGTCCCGGTCGGTGGCCTGCGTCTGGTTCGCGGCAGACCAAGCTCCGTTCACCCACAAGCTGATCGCGCTCGACGGTTCGAGCACCGGCCCGGCGCTGAACGTGAGCGTGATGACCAACGTGGCACCCGAGTACGGACCGCCCGGATCGACGCTGATCGGCGCCGCATGTCCGGGCCGGACCGACACAGACCTCGAAGTGGCGGTGCACGCGCCACGCTGCGCGAGTGCTCGCGATGATCTCGCAGCCGAGCACCACCTCCACCGACGCAGCACTCGGCTCCGGCCGGGGCGGCCGGGGATAGTCCCAGACCGACTCTTCTCCCGGGCCGACCGGATCGCGCGCCGATCGCTCGACGTTCACACCGGGCGCGGGAGACGCGGCTGCGCCTCGATTTCACCGAAGCCGTCGGCGCGGTGCTCGAGCTGGAGCGTCACCTCGTCGTCGGGCTTCTCGAACGAACCGAACACGACGAAGCCGTAGAGGAACACCGCCGCGGCAACCGCAACAAAGACGACCGCGCCGATCTGGAAAATCACACTCCGGCTCACGACTGGTCCCTTTCACCCGCGAGCATCAATGCGCCGAGCGAGAGGATCGACGGGACCCAGATACCGACAAAGATTCCGGCACTCGTATCGTCTGCCACGAAATACAGGTACACCGACAGCAAGAACGACGCGAACGCCGCGCCGAACAGGATGAGTTTCACCGCGGTGAGCCGTCGGGCCCTCGTGGAGGTTGCGGTTGCGAACATCGGAACTCCTTGGTCGAGTGGGGCTACACGCCGTCTCCGGAACCAACTCGACCACTGGATGACCGGGTGACCCATCCGGATCCCCGACCAGATCCGTAGACGTCGTGATGGCCGAGGACGACGACCGAAACGAAGCCGAGATCAACACCCACCCGAGGATCGCCATGGACCACCAGCCGGACCCGCCGACCCGAGTGCTCGTTGCGGGCGCGACGGGATATCTCGGGCGACGGCTGGTGGGCGAGCTGGTTGCCATCGGGTGCAGCACGCGGTGCTTGGCGAGAACCCCGGCCAAGCTCGACGACGAAGGCTGGCGCGACCGGGTGCAGATCGTCACGGGCGATGTGCTCGACGCCGCGTCGCTCCAGCGGGCGATGGCGGACGTGCAGGTCGCGTACTACCTCGTGCACTCGATCGGTTCGGGACCGAACTGGCAGGCGCGAGACCGCCAGGCGGCCGAGAACTTTCGCGACGCGGCCACCGCGGCCGGCGTCGATCAGATCGTGTACCTCGGTGGACTCGGTGACAGTGGCGACGCGCTCTCGGCCCATCTTCGGAGTCGCCACGAAGTCGGCGAGACCCTGCGCTCGGGGCCGGTGCCGGTCACCGAACTGCGCGCCGCCGTGGTCATCGGATCCGGGAGCGCCAGCTTCGAGATGCTGCGCCACCTCGTGGAGGTGCTGCCGATCATGACGACCCCCCGTTGGGTCGAGACGCGCGTCCAACCAATTGCCGTCCGGGACGTGCTCGCGTATCTCGTGGGCGTTCTCCACGCACCCGCCGGCTACGGCGAGATCCTCGAAGTCGGCGGGTCCGACGTCGTCACCTACCGCCGCATGATGGAGATCTACGCCGAAGAGGCCGGCCTCCCGCGGCGCGTCATTCTTCCGGTGCCGGTCCTCAGCCCCCGGCTCTCGTCACTCTGGGTCGGGCTCGTCACTCCCATCCCCGCGACCCTGGCCCGACCGCTCATCGACAGCCTGGTGAACGAAGTCGTCGTGGTCAACCCGCGCATCGACGCCATCGTGGATCATCGGCCGACCGACTGCCGAACTGCGATCCGGCTGGCGCTCCGCCGCGTGGAAGATCTCGCCGTCACCACGCGCTGGACCGATGCCGAACTCCACGGTCGCTCGCCCGCGGACCCGATGCCGGCCGACCCGACGTGGTCCGGTGGAACGATTCTCGCCGACGAACAGACGGCGTACACGAGCGCATCCGCCGACGCCGTCTACCGCGTCGTGTGTTCGCTCGGCGGGGACCGCGGCTGGCCGTCGGGCCAGTGGATGTGGACGATCCGCGGCTGGCTCGATCGCGCCGTCGGCGGGGTGGGCCTGCGCCGCGGCCGGCGTGATCCCGACGACCTGCGGGTCGGCGACGTCCTGGACTTCTGGCGGGTCGAAGCGATCGAGCCGAGCCGACGCGTTCGGCTACGCGCCGAGATGAAGCTTCCCGGCGAGGCCTGGCTCGAGTGGATCATCACCGAAGAATCGCATCGCACACGGGTGGAGCAGCGAGCGCGCTTTCATCCGCGTGGGTTGTTCGGGCGGGCCTATTGGTACGCCCTCCTACCGTTCCACCGATTCGTGTTCCACCCGATGGCCCAGCGCATTGCCGCACGCGCCGAGTTGTCGGAACTTGCGCCGGCCATTCCGCTCCGCACCGCGCAACGCCCCACCCACGATCGGCTCTGAAAGGATCCCATCACGATGCCCCGATACGAAACCAGCAATCACACACCGTGGTCCGTCGAGCGCGCCTTCGCGTACATGAGCGACCTTCGCCACTTCGAGGATTGGGATCCGGGCGTCTCTCGATCGGTCCAAGTCATCGGCACCGAGCCGCGGCTCGGCGCTGCCTACGACGTCACCGTGTCGAGTCCCGGGCCGAACCTGACCCTCCGATACGAGACAGTTGGGTTCGACGCACCCCGTCGGATCGAGGTCCGAGCCGAATCCCGTACGCTGCTCTCGATCGACACGATCACGGTGACGCCGGACGGTGCAACCGGCGCCACTGTCACCTACGCCGCCGAGCTGTCGTTGCGCGGCACCCTCGGCATCGCCAACCCGATCTTGGGTCTGGCGTTCAATCGCATCGGCGACCGCGCCGCGCACGGACTGAGGCAGGCGATCGAGGGAACCGAGACGTGAGCACGGAGGCGGCGAACGCGCCGATGCTCGAAGAGCGCCTCGCAATGTTGGCTGCGCTGGTGAGCGGGGACGCAACGCTCGCCTACCGACTCGCGAGCGACTGTCTCGCGAATGGCGTGTCGTTCCATCGGATCGTCGACCACGTGTTGCAACCGGTGCAGGAGGATCTCGGCCACCGGTGGGCCGACGGTGAACTCGGAATCGCCGACGAACATGCGGCGACGGCTGCCGTGGAGGAGCTGTTGGTGAAGCTCGGCGCCACGGTCGAGACACCCCGCGGGCCGACGGTCGTCGTGGTCAGCGCCCCCGGCGACACCCACTCGCTCGGCCTCCGCGCCGTCTGGGGTGCGCTCGCGCTCGACGGGTTCCGTTCCGTGTACCTCGGCAGTTCGGTGCCGGCCACCGACCTGGCCGAGTTCCTCGAGTTCCACGAGCCGCTCGCGGTCGCCCTCGGCTGCTCGATCCCGGCGGCCCTCACCGGCGCGGCCGAAGCAACCCGCGCGGCACATCGCGTCGGAGTTCCCGTACTCGGAGGTGGTCGCGCACTCCGGAACGTCGACCGCGCCACGCGGCTCGGTGTCGACGCATTCGCGCCCAACGCCGCCGAAGCCGTCACTCGATTCCGCGCCTGGACGACCGCGCCCCCCGAACACCTCGCGCCAACCCTCGAACCGATCATCGAACACCACCGACTCGCGGCGCGCGGGCCGACGTTGATCGCCGCCGCCCTCGATCGCAGCGCCATCACCGAGAGTTCTCGTACCGCCATGGCCGAAGATCTCGCCCGCCTCCTCGCGATCGTCGAAGCGGCGATCCTCCTCGACGACGCGGCAATCATCGACGAGCACCTGGCGTGGTTGCGCGACACCAGCGCCGCCCACGGAATCGATCGGAACCACGTGGACAGAACCATTCGAGATCTGGCCGACGCCCTCGACGGTGATCTGCTGCGCGCGGGCGAGTTTCTCCGATGTGCAATCGGTTGAGCGTCCGCGAGCCGCTACCGGTCTTCCTCCGTGAGCGCACCTCTCAGCCGCGCCAGGCCGGTGCGGATCCGACTCTTCACCGTCCCTTCCGGCTCACCCAACATCCGTGCGACCGTGCGGTAGCTGTGACCGCCGAAGTACGCGAGTTCAACGGCCCGCCGTTCGGATTCGGGGAGATCTGCGAGCGCCCGGCGCAGCGTCGTCGCCACCGAACGCGCCTCGACCTCGCCCTGCACGTCGGGCACGGGCGTCAGTGGCTGGCGCGCCTCGCGCTCCTCACGCCGGAACCGCGCACCGTCTGCCCGCACCAGATCCAACGCTCGGCCGTGAGTGATCGCGAGCAGGAACGATCGCAACGTGCCGGTGGGCGCATCGAAGCGGTCCCACTTCTCCCACAGTCGCAGGAACACCTCCTGTGTCACCTCTTCGGCCCGCGCCTGGTCGCCGACGAGTCGACGGGCGAACGCCAGCACCGGTCCACGATGACGGCGCATGATCTCGGCCATGGCCGAGTCGTCGCCGCCTCGCAAACCCGCCACCAGGTCCGACTCCGAAACTTTCGCGATCGGCTCAGACGACACCGGTTCCTCCCCCTCGCACACTACCGAGCGCGCCTGAATCGAACCCCGGGGGAATGTCATGAACCGTGACTCGCTCAACCCGGCCCAACCCGACGGGGACCCCGGCGGTCATGGGATCGCCCTCGCTGCGCTCCGACGCTGGAACGTCGGTTTGGCCGTACTGCATCTGGCCCAGGCGGTCGCGGTGTTGGCGCTCACCAACGCGCGGTCGCTGCCCGTCACCGCGGCCTTCGGGAACGGTCCGCCCGGTCAACCCCAAGGACCGCTCGAGCTCGAAACTCTCTTCTCGTACCGGATCGGTTGGGCGGTAGCCGCGTTCCTGATCCTGTCGGCCGGGTTCCACGGCCTCGTCACCACCGGATGGGGATTCCGGCAGTACTCAGCCGAGATCGACGCGTCCCGAAACCGATTTCGGTGGGTCGAGTACTCGTTGTCAGCGTCGGTGATGATCGTGCTGATCGCCGGGACCGTCGGCATCACCGATGTGGCCGCGCTGCTCGGACTCTTCGCCGCGAACGCCGCGATGATTCTGTTCGGGTGGCTCATGGAAACGACGTCCCGACCGGGCCCGGGCGCAACGTGGTCACCCTTCGTGTTCGGCTGCATCGCCGGAGCGGTCCCGTGGGCCGCGATCACGATCTATCTCGTCGGTGCCGGCGGCGACGTTCCGGGCTTCGTCTATGGAATCTTCGTCTCGCTCTTCGTGTTCTTCAACTGTTTCGCCGCCAACCAGTTCTTGCAGTACCGGGCGCGCGGACGCTGGGCCGACTACCGCTACGGCGAACGGGTCTACATGGTGCTCAGTCTCGTAGCGAAATCGCTCCTTGCGTGGCAGGTCTTTGCCAACGTCCTCGTCTGACCCCCTCACCCCATAACCGCAACTCGCACCAAATACGCAAGCCCGGGCTCGCAAAACACGCGTTGGTTGGCGAGATTCGGGGCGAGATGAACGGACGATGCAACCGCGCCCGGGGACCGGTTAGTCGCCGTGCGGGGAGACGAATCCGAGGTGCTCGGCGAGCGCGTCGGGTATCGGGGCCCCGGCAGCCGCGACGTCGGTGCGCATCTCGGCCTCGGAGCGAGCGCCCACCACTACTGCGGTCACCGCGGGATGGGCCAGGGCAAACTGCAGTGCCGCGGCGGCGAGCGTCACCCCCGCATCGGCGCACCGGTCGCGCAGCGCCATCGCCCGGGCCCGCATCCGGGGCGGCGCAGTCGCGTAGTCATAGGTTGCGTTCGCGTCGGGATCGGCGAGCAGGCCGCTGTTGAAGACCCCGCCGATGATCACGCCAACGCCCCGTTCGGCACAGCGCGGGAGCAGGACGTCACCACCGCTGGGATCGAGCAAGGTGTAGCGACCCGCGAGCAGCACACAGTCCAGGTCGACGCGTTGCACGAACCGGTCCAGCATCGGCCACTGGTTCATACCCGCGCCGACCGCGCCGATCACGCCCTGGTCTCGCAGTTCGATCAAGGCGGGAAAGACACCGGCCATGGCCGCGGCCTCGTGATCGTCCGGGTCATGTACGTGGACGACATCAACCCGATCCACACCGAGGCGTTCGAGGCTCGCTTCGATCGATCGCAACGTGTCGTCGCGTGAGTAGGCGAACACCGGATCGAGGTTCGGCACGTCGGTGAAGACCGAGGTGGGAGCAGCACCCGAGGGTGGTCGCAGCACGCGGCCGACCTTGGTGGCCAGAACGAACTCGTCCCGGGGCCGGGATGCGAGCGCACGACCCAGCCGGCGCTCGGCGAGCCCGTGGCCGTAGAGCGGCGCGGTGTCGAAGAATCGGATGCCCGCATCCCACGCCGCACCGACGGTGGCATCCGCCGCCGCGTCACTCACCGCCGCGAAGAGGTTGCCGAGGGGCGCGGTACCGAGACCGAGGCACGTCACCACCAGGCCGCGCCGCCCGAGCGATCGCCGTTCCGGGATCACCGGGGAGTCGTCCATTCACTCCCGATCGGATAGGTCAGCGCCGCCATCGACTCGGGCAGCATCTCGATGGAGTACCCCGGCGCGTCGGGCACCACGTAGTGGCCGTTGCGGATCACGACCGGATCCTTGAAGTGTTCGTGCAGATGACCCGCGTATTCGGTGGTGCGGTCCTCCACCATTCCACTCACGCACACCGCGTCGATCATCGCGATGTGTTGCACGTACTCGCAGAGACCGAGACCACCCGCGTGCGGACAGACCGGGATTTCGTGGACGGCCGCGAGCAGGAGCACGACGAGAACTTCGTTGAGTCCACCGATCCGGCACGCGTCCACCTGGCAGTAGTCGAGCGCGCGGGCTTGCAGGAGTTGTTTGAACATCACCCGGTTCGCCGCGTGCTCCCCCGTGGCCACACCGATCGGCGCGATCGCCTCGCGGATCGCGGCGTGGCCGAGCACGTCATCCGGGCTCGTCGGTTCTTCGATCCAGCGGAGATCGAACGGCCGGAGGTGCTCGATCCAAGCAATCGCCTCCGGCACGTCCCACACCTGGTTGGCGTCGGCCATGAGTGAGATGTCCGTGCCGAGCTCTTCCCGCATCACCTCGCACCGGCGAATGTCCGAGCCGATGTCCACGCCGACCTTGGTCTTGAAGCTTCGCCAACCGTCGGCAAGGGCGGCGCGACAGAGATCCCGCACCTGCTGCTCGGAGTAGCCAAGCCACCCCGCGGACGTGACGTACGCAGGCAGACCGGTCCGGGTCAGGTCGTCGATCCGATCGGTCTTGGTGGACGCCTGCGCGCGCAGCAGGTCGAGCACGCGCACTTCGGGCAGCACGTCGCGCACGTAACGGAGATCGAGGGCATCGAGGAACTGCTCGGGCTCGAGCTCGGCCACGAGTCGCCACACCGGGACCTCACGCTCCTTGGCCCAGAGATCCCAGACTGCGTTCACGAGCGCGGCCGCGGCCAGATGGATGGTGCCCTTCTCCGGGCCGAGCCATCGGAGCTGCGGATGATTGGTCACCGCGCGCCAGAAATCGCCCATCGAGTCGACAATGTCCGAGAGGACCCGACCGCGCACCAGTGGCGCGAGCGCTTCGATGGCCTGACAACAGAGGTCGTTGCCCTGGCCGATCGTGAACGTCATCCCGTGACCTTCGTGCGAACCGTCGGTGTGGAGCACCACGTACGCCGCCGAGTAATCCGGATCGGGATGGTGGGCGTCCGATCCGGCCAACGTCAGGGACGTGCGGGCTCGCAGATCGTGCGTGGTCACCGCGGTGATGCGCGTCATACCGATGCTCCTCGATTTCGCGACCGTCGCGCACCCACCGAGCCGCACATCCGACGCGATCCGGTACCGTACCGGCCGTGCCCCCGCGCGTGATCATGGTCACCGGTTCGGCCGGCGGGATCGGTGGCGCCATCGCCAGCCGATTCCGAGCCCAGGAGGAAGTGGTCATCGGTCTCGACGTCGCCGACGGTTTCGACGTCACCGATCGTTCGACGTGTGACGCAGCCGTGGTCGAAGCGTTGGACCGCCACGGGCGCATCGACGTGCTCTGCAACATCGCCGGGGTCGGCGCGGTGGGCAGCGTGGTCGATGCCACTGCGGCGGATTGGCAACGCGTGTTCTCGGTGAACGTGTTCGGAGTCGCGAACATGAGCGCCGCAGTGCTGCCCGCCATGCGCGCGGAACGCCGTGGCGCGATCGTCCACGCGTGCTCGGTCGCGGCATCGGTCGGGCTCGTCGAACGGGCGGTGTACTCCGCGTCAAAGGGTGCCGTCCTCGCGCTGACGCGGGCGATGGCCGCCGACGAAGTTCGCCACGGCATCCGGGTCAACTGCGTGTCGCCGGGCACCGTTTCCAGTCCGTGGGTGGAGCGCCTGGTTGCCGACGCAGCCGACCCGTCGGCAGCGATGGACGCCCTGCGCCGCCGTCAACCGCTCGGCCGTCTCGTCACGTGCGAGGAGGTGGCCGACGCGGTGGCCTATCTCGCCGCTGACACCACGTTCACCACCGGCGCCGATTTCCTGCTCGACGGTGGAATCACCGGCGTCCGCGTGGTGGAGTGACGGTTTGGTGGAGTGAATGCACGTGACGGACAGATCGCCGGGCGAGTGACATGAGTGTGCGGGTGGCGCTCGTGGCCGGTCCGATGTACGACCACCTCTACGCGATGTTCGACGATGCCGGGATCGACGTCGAGATCGTGGTGCACGAGGATCACCCCACCCTCAATCGGCGCGTCGCCGAGATGCTGAGCGCGGGCGATCGGCTCGACCTCATCTCCACCCACGCCAAGTACGCGCCGGCCCAATCACAGTGGCTCCGCCCGCTGGACGAGCTGGTTGATCCCGACACGCTGGCCGCGCTGGCACCGCGCGCGGTGGACCTCGGACGCTTCGACGGCCGGTTGTGGTGCGTGCCCCGCAACATCGACGTCCGCATCCTGTGGACGCGATCAGACCGGATGGACTCCGCACCGGACACCTGGGCCGCGCTGGATCACCGCGAGACCCCGTTCGGGTTCCCCGGCCGCGAATCAGGCCTGTTCGGCACCTTCTTCGAGCTGGTCGTCGGCGCCGGAGGCGCCCTCTTCGATGGCGCCGGCCAACCCACCATGGACACCCCCGACGCGGTGGCCGCCATCGACCAGCTCGTCCGACTTTGCGACCGCGCCCCGGCCGACCTCCCCGCCTGGCACTACGACGACGTCGACCGCGCGTTGCTGGACGGCCGGGTGGATGCCGCGGGCGCATGGCCCGGCGCGTGGGGCGCGATCGCGCGATCCCCGCTTGCGGACCGGCTCACCCCCCACCCCTATCCCGCCGGCGCCGTTCGACGCGTCAGCTACTCCGGTTGCCACGCGTGGGCCATCCCGCGCACGGCGGCCGACGTCGACGGCGCGCTCGCGTTGCTCCACCTGCTCGCCGGTGCGAACGCGCAGACGCTCGATGCTCGCGGGGGCACCATCTGTGCGCACCGAAACGCGCTCGCGACCCTCGAACCCGTCGACGATCTGGACCGGGCCCGGCTCGAGATCACCCGGCGCACAATCGCCGACGCGATGATCACCTACCCACCGCTCCCCGCGTTCCCCGCGATCGAGGATGCCGGTTGGGCTGCGATACACGCCGCCCTCGAACACCGGATCACCGCCGGCGAAGCGGCCGCCCGAATCCAACGCGTCGCCGAAGCCGTCCTCGCCGCCGACCCTGATCGAACCCCGGCCTGAACGGCGCGTTCATTTTGGCACCGGGTATCCGGTGCAGGCATCATCAGCCCATGCCGAGCGAGTACGTCACCCGTCAGCCGGACTTCTTCGCGGTGGCGCCCGCGTCGGCGCCGGCCGCGCTCGATATGGGCGCGGGCATCTGGTGTTCCCCGGGGATGTCCTCCACATACCTCATCACCACCGACGCCGGCCGCATCGTCGTGAACACCGGGATGTGGTTCGAGGCCAAGACCCACCGCCGCAACTTCGACGCCGTGAGCACCGCGTCCACCCGGTTCATCATCTTGACCCAGAGTCATACCGACCACATCGGAGGCGTCGCAACCTTCCGCGAACCCGAGACCCGGCTGATCGCCCAGGCGGCCGTCGAGGAGTGCCAAGCCGACGACCAACGCATTCACGGATTTCGTATCCGCCGTTCCCTTCCGTTCTTCGCCGGGGTCATGGGCCAGCCCGGATACGCACGCGGTGATGACGCCGCCATTCCGCCGCTCGCCGAACCCGCCCACGCGGACCTCACCTTCGTGGACACGCACTCGTTCCACTGCGGCAGTCGCGCGATCGAGTTACTTGGTGTGCCCGGCGGTGAGACCCGCGATTCGCTCGTGGTCTGGCTGCCCCAGGATCGGGTTGCGCTCGTCGGCAACATGTTCTCGGCGCTCTTCGGACACTTCCCGAATCTCATGACCGTCCGCGGCGACCGCATGCGTTCGGCCACCGCGTTCGCGGACTCGGTCCAACGGGTGATCGACTTGGAGCCCGACACGCTGCTACTCGGACATCACGGACCGGTCCGGGGCGCGGCGATGATCCGGACGGAGTGCGAACGCATTCGCGACGCGGTGCTGTTCGTGCACGATGCCACCGTCGACGCGATGAATCGCGGTGTCGACGTGTGGACCGCCATGCGCGAGATCCGGCTGCCGGTTTCGCTCGATCTCGGCCAGGCGTACGGACGCGTCGACTGGAGTGTGCGCGCGATCTGGGAGACCTACGCAGGCTGGTTCCACCAGCACTCGACGCTCGAGCTCTACGGTGCCCCACCGGAGCACGCGGCGAACGAGATCGTCACGCTCGCCGGCGGTGCCGACGCCGTTGCGACGCGAGCGGCCACGCTCGCGCCGACCGACCCGCTCGCGTCGATCCGGCTGTGCGAGTTGGCGTTCGCCGCCGAGCCCGACAACCGGGCGGCCTTCCGCGCCTACCGCAGTGCCCATCAGCAGCTGCTCGCCGACCACGACCGCGGGAACTTCTGGCTCACGAACTGGCTCGAAGGCGAGATCCGCAGCACCGAGAACCGCCTCACCCGCCTCGACCCGTCATGACCGACACCATCCGGATCGACGACCTCGCCCACCCCCACCTCGACGCCGGCCAACGAGCCGCGCTGGACTACGTGGCAACCCTCGACATCCGCTTCGACGCGGCGGCGATGCTGGAACGAGCGCAGGCGCGCGCGGGCGTCGACGACTTCGGTGATCCGGAGTTCCGGCCTCGGCTCGACGCGATGATCGACGCCGTCGAGGCCGACACCAGGCTCGGGCCGCTCGGGCGCCTCGCCATCCACCAACGCACCGTCCGGCTCCTCACCTCCCGCCTGCTCGTGGAGGATCTGCTGCGCCGCCGCCCCGAGATCCTCGCCATCGAGCTGCCCGCGCCCATCATCGTCATCGGGCTCCCTCGCTCGGGGACCACGCATCTGGTCAACCTGCTCGCGGCCGACGCCCGGCTGCGATCACTGCCGTACTGGGAGAGCCTCGAACCGTGCCCGCTCCCGGGCGACGGACCCGATCGCCACGGCGTCGATCCGCGCTACGAGCGATGCCGGAAGGACTACGAAGCCCAGATCGGGTTGATGCCGCTCCTCGCGGCGATGCATCACCAGCACCCGGGCGCGATCGAAGAAGAGATCGAACTCCTCGACCTCGATTTCGCGTCGTACACGCTCGAGTGGCTCGCGCGCGTGCCGGCGTGGCGCGACTTCTATCTCGGCCTCGATCAGACCGAGCATTACGCGTACCTTGAGCGAGTACTCAAGGTCCTCACCTTCCAACGCGGGCCCGCCCGGTGGGTCCTGAAATCACCCCAGCACCTCGAGCAGATCCCTGCGCTCCTCGCAACCTTCCCCGACGCCACGTTCGTCGTCACGCACCGCGACCCGGCATCGGTGATCGCATCGGCGGTCACGATGCTTGCGTACGGCGATCGCATGCGACGGGTGGCGGTCGAGCCACCGGAACTGGCGGAATACTGGGTGGCGCGCGTGGACCGGCTGCTGCGCGCGTCGGTCCGTGACCATCACCTGCTGCCGCCCGACCGCACCGTCGATGTGCTGTTCCACGAGTTCATGGCCGACGATGTGGGGACTGCGGAACGGATCTGCACGCTCGGCGGGCTCCCCGCCACCGATCGTTCGGGGGCTGCGCTCACATCGTTCATGACCGAGAACCCGCGCGGGAAGCACGGACAGATCGTCTACGACCTCGCCCGTGATTTCGGTCTTGACCCGGCCGCCGTCCGTGCGCAGTTCGCCTACTACTTCGACCATGTCGCCATCGCGGCAGAGACCTGACCGAGTGCCTACCCGAGCGCCGCCCCGATCTCGTCCGGCATCCAGTTGCCGTGGGCGCCGAAGGGGATCCGTTGCGGGAGCGCAATCGTGGCCACCGGCGGTGCGGCGAAGTCCTGCGCGTCGAGGATGTTGAGCGTGGTGGTCTCGCCGGCGTCCTCATGACTGAGCACGAGGATCCAACCCTCGTCCTCCGCCGCATCCGGACCGGCCGGCGCGAACACCGGCTCACCCACGTGCGTGCCCTCACCGCCGAAGGAATGCACGAGTTGCGTCCCCGCATCGAGGTCGTAACGCACCACATGCGGCGCGAAGACCGGCGACGAGCCCGGTAACAAGCCGGCGATGTAGCCGAACCGCGCCGGCAATCCCACGCGCCGATCGTCGACGCGCGGGAAGTCGCCGGTGCGATCATCGAGTTGGGTCTCGGTCACTGTGCCGGCGACTTGGTCGATGGTCCATTGCCACAGCGAGGACTGGTCGCCCAGGTCGTCCATCCCGCCTTCCATGAGCCCGCCGGCCCGACACAGCTGAATCACGATCTCACCGCCGCGCTCGTACGAGTTGAGCGTGTGGAACACGGTGCAGGGTTCGACTTCGTACCACGTGACGTCGGCGTTCGTCCCGGTGCGAGGCATCACCCCGACCCGCGCGCCCGCATCGCGGTCGAAGCGGAACCCTCCGCGTTCCAGCGCGAACACGATGGGCAGGTCATAGAAGATCGCGTAGTGCTCGGTGATGGTGAAGTCGTGCATCATCACCGGCCGGGGAATGTCGATCACTTCGGACTGCACGAGGTTCCCATTCGCGTCGAGCCGGTGGTACGTGAGATAAGGCTCGGAGAGAAACTGGTAACCGAAGAACAGCAGCTCACCAGTGATCGGGCACCGCTTCGGATGCGCGGTCATCGGCGTGGTGAGTGCGCCGCCGAAGTCCACGCTCCCGATGGTGTCCAGGTCCGGGGTCATCTCCCACGGCAGGTGAGCTTCTTCCAACGCGAGCAGCCGACCCGCGTGGCGGATGATGTTCGTGTTCGCCGGCGACGCGCGGAGATCGCCGACGGCGCTCAAGAGATCCATATCGTGCTCGAGGTACGGAGTGCGCACGTACCGGTTGCGGTACGAGACGCGGCCGTCGCGCAGTTCGAAGCCGTGCACCATGCCGGCACCGAAGAACCAGTGGACCGGCGCCGCGCCCGGCGGGTTGAAGCCGTTCCGGAGGTACCGACCGTTGAGGGCGTCGGGCACCCGGCCCTGCACCGGAAGATCATCGATGGTCAACTCGTGCTCGATCGGCGCGTAGTTGCCCTGCATCCACCACACCGCCGCGTGGTCGACGGTGGTCGGGGTCTGGTCCAGGCTCATGGGGCTTCCTTCGGAGTTGGGGGAATGGGCGATCCCGCGCCCAGATAGCTCTTCGCCAGGCGCGCTGGGTCGGCGGCGAGTTGCGCAGCCGGTCCGTGGCTGCTCACGACGCCGCGCACGAGCACGTACGCACGGTCGGCGGTTGCGAGCGTGGCGTCCACGTGCTGTTCCACGAGGAGTACTCCCACGCCCGTGTCGCGTGCGATGGTGCGCACCATACCCAGCAGCTGTTCCACGATGATCGGCGCCAAACCGAGGCTCAGCTCGTCGATCATGAGCAACCGGGGACGGGCCACCAAGGCGCGCGCAATCGCGAGCATCTGCTGTTCCCCGCCGGACATCAAACCGGCCGGGCGGTCGAGGATCGCGGCGAGGGCCGGGAACGGCGCCAGCGCGTCGGCGATGGCCGACGCATCACCGCGCCGGGCCGCGAGCCGGAGGTGCGCGCGACCCGAAAGGCCGTAGAACAGCGCGCGCTCCTCGGGGACGTGCGCGAGGCCATGACGCGCGCGCGCCACCACCGCCTTGGCGCGCATCCGGCGCGTGACAACCGAGATCTCGCCGAACACCTCGATCGTGCCGCCCAACTGTGGGAGCAAACCCGAGACGGTCTTGAGCACGGTGGTCTTGCCCGCGCCATTCGGACCGAGCAGCGCCACGATCTCACCGGCGCCGACCTCGAGGTCGAGCCGGTGCACGACCGGAACGCCGCGATAGCCGGCGGTGAGATCGCGCAGCACCAGCAACGGCGCGAGCACGGGCGCGGTCGGCATCGCCGCGCTCATGTACCGCCGCCGAGATACGCGGCGAGCACCGCGGGATCATCCTTGACGGTGGCGGTGGCACCGGCGGCGATCACCCGTCCGAGGTCGAGCACGGTCAAGGAGTCGGTGACGTCGAACACGAGGCTCATGTCGTGGTCCACGAGGAGCACGCCGATGTCGGCCGCACCGAGCGACCGCAGCACCGCGCCCAGCGCGGCGGTCTCGGTGGGGTCCAAGCCCGCCGCCGGTTCGTCGAGCAGGAGCAGCTTCGGATGCGAAGCAAGGGCCCGGGCCACGCCGACGAGCCGGCGCTGACCGTGCGCGAGTTCGGGCGGGCGGACCTCGGCCAGTGCTTCCATGCCCACCATGTCCAACGCGAAGTCGACGTCGAGATCTCGCGTACCCCGCGTCGGTGCTACTGCGTCCACGAGCGACGACCACCAGCGCGGGCGATGCGCGGCAACGAGCAGGTTCTCGCGCACCGTGAGGTCGTCGAACAACTCGACGGACTGAAACGTGCGCACGAGCCCGGCGCGCGCCCGTTGGTGGGGCGGGAGATCGTCGATGCGGCGGCCGGCGAGCACGATCGACCCGAGCGCGTTCGGGACGAAGCCGCACAACGCATCGATCATCGTGGTCTTCCCGGCGCCGTTCGGCCCGATGAGCCCCATGATCGCATCGGCTCCGACCGTGATCGACACGTCGGCGACTGCCTGCAGTCCGCCATAGGTCACGCTGAGATCACGGACGTCGAGCAGCGCGGTCATGCGCGAGCTCGCGCTCGCTCGACGAGGCGTCGCGCCCCCACGCTCAGCCCGTCGGGGAGCAGGATCACCACCGCGATCAACACGACGCCGCTCACCGCGAACTGGTAACTGGACGCCTGGGCCGTGGCACCCCCCTGGAGCTGGGTGAGAATGCCCCCCGACGCCATGAGGCCTGCGATCAGCGCCCCGCTGATCGACGCGATGCCGCCGAGATACGTGAGGGCGAGAACCGCGAGCGCACCGACGACCATGAACTGTTGCGGGGACAGGGCCGGGAGCTCGTACGCGAGGAGGGCGCCACCGATCGCGGCAAGCAGCGACGAGACCGCGAACGCGTTGAGCTTCGTGGCGCTCACGTTGATCCCGGCGGCGGCCGCGGCGCGCTCGTTGCTCCGCACCGCGAGCCAGCGCAGGCCGGTGGAGCTCCGCCGCCAGTTGGCCACGGCCAGACCACTCACGCCGAGGGCCACCAACGCGAGCACACCGAACTCGGGGCGAAAGTTGTCGCGACCAACGCCGAGAAACCCGAGGTCGATCCCGAAGAGACGGGGGCGCGGGACGTCGGTGAGTCCGTTGAGCGACGGCGAGTTGAACACCAACTGCTCGATCGCGATCGCGGCGCCGATGGTTGCAACCGCGAGCGTCATTCCCCGCACCCGTACCGCGGGCAACCCGACCAGCACCCCGACCGCCACCGTCAGCACAATGGCAAGGAGTGGCGCCCACGGAAACGCCACCCCGTTCAACGCCAACTTGGCCGTCGTGAACGCCGACAAACCGGCAAACGCATACTGCGCGAGCGAGATCTGGCCGACGTAGCCCGTGAGCACCACACTCGACAACGCGATGATCGCGGCGATGACCGACACCACGATGGCCAAGCGCCACAGTTCGTCCAGCGTGAACAACGCGACGACGCCGAGACCGACGAGCAGCAACGTCGCAACCAGCGGTCGCCGGGGCACGGGCGACTGCGCGAGCCGCCCCTCCACCAACGCCTCCCGAGTCGGGAGCTGGGCCCCGCGGATCGAGATCGCCACGAGGATCACCACGACCGGCAACGCCTGGCGCAGGCCACCGTTCGGAAGCCAGTCGGGGAGCCAGTCGCTGCGGGCCTGGAATGTGCCGAGCGCGCTCTGAGCCATGCTGATCGCGAGCCCGGCAACCGTCACGACCGCAAAGTTGTCGAGCCGGCCGAGCAGTGCTGCGGCGAGCGCGGGCACCACGAGGAGACTGGTCTCCGTCGGTTCGAGCCGGCCCGACACTCCGGCGACGAGGATGACCGCCAGCCCGGCGAACACGGTGGCGATGACCCAGTTGAGGAAACCGAGCCGATCGGGCGAGAGGCCGATGAGCATCGCGCCGGTCTCGTGTTCGGCCGCCGCCCGGGTGGCGAGCCCGAAGCGCGTGTACCGATACACGATCGTCAGCACCACCGCCGCCGCGATCGCGAACCCGGCGAGCAAGAAACTCGACGTGGGCACCACCACGTCTCCGAGCCGCACGACGTCGGTCGTCAGGAGCGACTTGAGTTGGAGGGAGGCGGATCCGGCCCCGGTCTCACTCGACCGCAGCTGCATCACCGACTGGAGGTAGAGGAACACGCCGAGCGAGGCGATGACGCGCGCGAGCGGCGGCGCGTTGCGCAGCGGCCGGAACACCAGCGCGTAGATCACCAGGCCGAGCACCGCCGCGAGTACCAGCGAGATCATGAGGGCGGTGAAGACCGTCGGCCGGTCCACGATGTGCACCCGCGACGGGAGTCCGATGATCGGCAGCACGAGATCGCCGCCACGCTCGGTGCTCGCCACATCGAAGTTCCGCATCCCGTAATACGCGAACGCGACGTACATGCCCATCGCGGCGTGCGCGAAGTTCACGACGTTCGACGCGCGGAACGTGATGACCAGACCGATCGCCAAGACGGCAATGACCGACCCGGCGCCCAGGCCAGTCAGCGATTGTTGGAAGTACGCGGAGATGGTGGCCCTCGACCGTTCGGGTCAGCGCGCGAACGCTTGGACGTCGAGCCAGCCGGTCAGCTGGGTGATCTTCCCCTGCTTCAGCTTCCCCAAGGTCTGCTGCGGGGAGCACATCGCCCCGTAGCCCGTGAGTTGGCGGCCGTTACAGGTGTACGGGTGGCCGAAGAAACTCGGTGTGTCCTTGGACGCTCGGAACGCAGCCAGGATCGATGCCGGACTTACGTTGTCCGCACCAATTTTTCGCAGCATCGAGTACAGGTTCATCATCGCCCGGAACGACACCGTTCCCGCGCCTTGGGCCTCGTACTGATACTTCGGACCGTACCGTTTCGCGATCTCTTGGTAGAGCGCGTTGTCCGGGTTCTTCGAGCCGAGCTCGGCTTCGAGGTTGAAGATCGAACCCTCGGCTGCCGCACCCACCGCGTCGAGAATCTTCGGCGCCGCGCAGGCACCCGTGTACATGATCGGTGCGGTGAAGCCGATCTGTTCCGCGGTCTGCATCGCCGGTTGGCACCCGCTGTCGGCCGTCAATGCGATCACGGCATCGGGCTTCGCCTGGGCGGCCGTGTTGAGCGCTTGCACCATGTCGCCGTTGATCGCACTCACACTGACGAGCGTCACCTCCACGTCGTGCTGTTCCATCACGCGCTTGCCGAGATTCGCCGAGTCCGTGATGGGACCGAACTCCGCGTAAATCAGCGCGATCTTCTTCGCCTTGAGCGTCTCGATCGCGTACTGGCCCATGCCGAGCACTGCTCCCCAGGTCCCGCCACTGAACTGGAAACTCACCGGGCTGCGCGCCGCATCGAAGCTCACCGGGATACCCCCCACGTACGGGATGCCGTTGTTCTCCAGCGTCTTGATCCCGGTGCCCCAGATGTCGATGCCACCGACGACCGCCACCACCTCGTCCGACACCATCTGCTGGGCACAGCTCTGCGACAAGTCGGCGTTGAAGTTCGTGTTGCACGTGAGCAACTCGATCGGGTGGCCGTCGACGCCGTTGAGTTCGGTGTTGATGAAGTCGACTGCCACCTTGTCGGCGACGGTGAGCTCCGGGAACGCACCCGCGGCGCCCGTGTCCTGGTTGATCGTCCCGATCACGATCGGCGTGCCCGTCGCCCGCGTGGCGGTCTTGGGCATCACCGGTGCGAGAGACGAGCCTTTCGGAGCGCACGCCACGACCGAGACCGCGCCGTCACACTTCGTCGCCACATCATTCGAGGGCGTGGTGGACGGCGCGCTCGTCTTGCTGGGCGTGGCTTCACTACACGCGGCACCGACGACGGCCGTCGTGAGCAGCAACGGTATGAACAGTTTGCGGATGGACACGAAGTTTCCCCCCGGAACAGTGGCACGTGTGACGAGCAGGTGTGACGAGTGATTCCGACCTCAGGACGCCGGTAGCCAGTTGCCATGAAACCCGAACGGCACTCGTTGGGAGAGTTGTACTCGCGCCACCTCTTCCATGCTGGCCGCGTCGAGCACCACGAAGTCGGTGGCAAGGGTGGTCCGGTCGGTCACGAAGTTGAGCAGCCAGCCGTCGTCCTCGTCCCGACCGGCCGGATCCGGCGCGAAGACCGCCTCGCCGCCGATGCGGTCCGCGCCGTACCCGTGCGTCTGCGCGGCCCCGGTGGTGAAGTCCACCTTGGTCACCGAGTCGAACATCCCGCCGTCGGGCCGACCGTTCGAGAACGTGGCGTAATAGCCGTAGCGGTGCGCGCGCCCCTCCATCGCCGCGGGCACCCGAGGAAAGTCCCCCGGCAGTTCGGCGATCTGCTCGTATCGGGCCGAGCGCGCGTGCAGATCCACGGTGAAGCGATGGAGCCAGGCATCCGCATCCGCCGTCCCGCCGTCGGTCTCCAAACCGATGTCCATACGAGCGAGGCGGCACGCGTCGAGCGTTACGACCCGGCCGTCCGGGCTGGTGGACGCGTTCAGGAAGTGGAAGGCGTAGCAGGGGTCGGTGTCGATCCACACCACGTCGCGCCCGTCACCACCGCGTTTGAACACCCCGATGCGGGTCCCGTTCTCCGGTTTCCAGGTGAGCATCGGGCCACCGCGTGCGAAGGACGCGAAATCGAAGACCGCCGGCGCGTCGAGGAACACCACGTGCTGGTCGGTGACTGCGAAGTCGTGCATCATCACCGGCGCGGGCAGGTCGAGGTCGATGGTCGTGGTGACCTTGCCGCTCGCGTTGATCGCGACGTACCGCAGGTACGGCGGAACGGCGGAGTACCCGAACGCGAGCATCTCGCCGGTGACCGGATCGATCTTCGGATGCGCCGTGAATGCGCTCGTGAAGGCTCCGTCGAAGTCGTGGAGGCCGACGGTCTCGAGTTCCTCGGTCACCTCGGTGGGCGAACCCGCCTCCCACAAACACAGGATGCGCCCGGCGTGACAGACGACGTTGGTGTTGGCCACGTTCTTCATCGACGGACCACCGGCAGTCTCTTCCGCCGTGGGGAAGTCGCCGTTCGCCATCCCGCCGTAGATCGCGGCGCCGCGTCGCATCTCCGCCGCGAGCCCCTCGGTGCGCACCCACCGGTTGCGGTAGCTCGCACCGCCGGCACCGTCGAGGGTCAACCCGTGCAGCATGCCGTCGCCGTCGAAGATGTGGTACCGACCCTTCGGCGCGAACATCGGATTCGGACCGTTCCGGAGCAACATGCCCGCCAGCCCGTCGGGCAGCTTCCCGATCACCGGGAGTGCGAGGTCATCCCGTTCGGTATCCACCGGCGTGTATCCGCCCGAGAGGAACGGGTCATCCGTGGCGCTGATCACACTGGTCATACGAGTGGTACTCCTTCATCCAGCTCGCGGGCCACGGTGCGGGCGACCGCGGCGAGATCATCCGGGAGCTCGTCGATGCGATCGAGTTCGTCGGAGAAGCGATTGCGAGCGACGGGCGGCGCGGCCTGCACGCCGGGCACCCACGCGGAGTGCAGCACGAACGGCAACGTCATCGCACCGTCCGAAAGTGAGGCGAGCGGGCCTCGGTCCACGGCACCCGCATCGAACACGTCCACTCGGAAGCCGTCGTCCGAACAGACCGGTACCACCACGTATCCGTCGTGGCCACCCGGGTTCGAACCGGCGTGGCGGCTGTGCGCCGGGTTCGCGCCGGGGTCACGGGGCACGAAGATCGGCGACGTGGGAAAGTCCCCCAGTCCGAACTCGTGGTGCGCACTCGGTTCGAGATCCGGCATCGTCACGGACAGCAACAACGGCGCCGTCTCCGCCTCGGGCCATTCGGCGCGGTCCACGCGGTCGCCGTAGATCGCGAGCATCTTCTGAGTGATCGCCTCCGGCCGCCAGCCTTGATACACCATGTGGTGCGCGGTCGGATGCGCCGTGCCCTCGGCGCTCCAGTCCATGGCGCTGAGCTGCCGGGTCCAGAGCCATTCGGGTTGACGCAACTCGGCTCGCTGGGAGACCGTGCCCGTTGCCGGGTCGAACTCCACCACCGTGGTTCGGTCCGGACTCATCGGAAATCCGTACAGACCACGCAGCGCCGGATCGCACGGGCGACCGAGGGCGTCGACGTCACCGGGGCCCTGCGCCATTGCGATGTCGGCATTCTCCGTGTGTTCGAACAACACCTGGATGCCGTCGGTGTCGTCGTAGCGCGCGTAGTAGTGGTTCATCTCCGGCGCGAGTTCGAACGCGACGCAGTCCACCGCGTCACCCGGCCGGGTGGACTCGAGCGCGTCCTTCCGGATCAGGTACACCGGTCCGGAACGGTTTGCCGGTTCCGTGCGATCGCCGCCGAAGAACACCTGCGGCTCCACTTTGAAGGCGCAGTCCGCAATGATCAACCACTCGCGCGTCTGGGTGATGGTGTGCACCGATTGCGGCATGACGGCGCCGGTGATCGGCCACCGCGCCAGCGGGCCTTCGCCGTCCCAGCGCACCACGTTCAACGCACCGAACTCGGTGTTGACGGTCCAGAGCACGTTCCGTTCGGGATCGATCACCGGGTGGGCCGTCGAGGTGACCATCGGCAGGAGCGGCTGGGGAAACAGTTCCATCGGCGACCACTCGGACCGGTGGCCCACCTCGCCGAGGAAGTCGAGCGTCAGGGGATCGACTTCGACCGGGCGACCGACGTCCCACGTCATGAACAACCGGTCGCCCCACGGCAGCGGTGCCGTGTTGGCCGCGTTGGTGAGCCCGAACGGAGAATGGACTCCGAGCATCGTGGGCGTGAAGACGTCTGGCCGGGCCCGGCGCAACCGGGCCGACGGCGAATCGATCCGCCGCTGGCGCCACGCGAACGACCCCGTGGGCGCGCCGTGAGTCCCGGACGCCAATGAGAGGCGATAGGTCATACCGTCACCGAAGAACGCGTGCGGCGCGTCGAGGGTGTCGGGGTGAGGTGCGCTGATGATCAACTCACCGCTCAGGTCCTCGGGCCACACGCCGTGCGAGACGGTCAGGTCGTGGTCCACGGGATCGTCGGTCCCGAGTAACGAGCGAGGAATCGGCATCAGGGTGCTCCCAGTTCTGAATCGGTCGTACACCGGCGCGCGTCGAGTGGGTCAGACACCACAGCCCGGCGCGTGCCGAACTGCTGATCCACTTCGGCGGTAAACAGTGTAAAGTACGCGGTCGGATCGCGGCCGTCAAGCACCGATTCCCCCGCCTCCTCGGCCGCTCCTCGGTTCCGGGTGGAGTCGGGCGTCAGCCCCGGGCGAACTCGCGCAGCACCGCGCCGGGTCGGGCGCCGGTGTGCCGGCCGTGCTCGGTGACCACGGAGCCGTTGACGATGGTGGCGGCGTAACCCTCCGACCGCACGAGCAGACGACCCTTGCCGTTCGGGAAGTCGTGGACGTACTCGGGATAGCCAGACTGCAACCGACTCACGTCGAACACGTTCAGGTCGGCGAACTGACCCGCGCCGACCGTGCCCCGATCGACGAGCCCCAGCACGCTCGCCGGCTTCGCAGTCAGCTGGTGCACCGCCTGCGGGAGGGTCACCTTGTTCCGCTCCCGTTGCCAGTACGAGAGGTAGTGAGTGGGCGCATCCGCGTCACAGATCTGACCCGCGTGCGCGCCGGCATCGCCGAGGCCGGGGCACACCCCGTCGAGCTGGAGGAAGTCGCCCAACGCCTCGGGATTGCGGTTGTAGAACCACACGTTGAACAGCTCGCGGCCCTCGCTCTCGATCAGCCGGTCCACGATGAACGCCACCGGATGCACACCGAGCGCGGCCGCCTGGACCGCCACCGATCCTTCGGCCTCCATGCTGTAGTCCGGGTGCTCGTCGTTGCCGAGCGGGAAGATGTAGCCGGGGTCGTACCACGTGCCCTTGCGTTCGCCCTCGGCGAGCAACTCGTCGCGCGTCGCGCGGTCTTTCAGTGCAGCAACCCGAGCGGCGACGGTCGGGAGTTTCATGAGCGCGCTCCACGCCGCGCCGCGCACCGGTGCCACCTGGGCAAGGCCGGTGAGGATCCCTCCGGGCCGGGTCATCGCGGCGGACGTGATGCGACCGGCCTCGGCCCGCGTGCTGCTGAGGAACTGGTCCCAGCCGAGGGTCGCCGCAGGGGCGCGGTCCGGGTCCGAGCCGACCCCACCCGAGAACAACACGTCGCCAGCCTGCTCGGCCATCGCGCGCAACAGGGCGAACTCGTGGCCGGGCTTCGTGTCGAAATCCAGGACGGCTTGGAAGATCCCGCCACCGGCATCGTTCATGCCGGCCACGATGGCGGCGTACTCATCGATCTCGGAGTACGTGCCCGGGACACATCGTCCGTCGGGCACCTTGTGATCGAGCAATCGCGACGTCGAGTAACCCACCGCGCCGCCCGCCACCGACTCCGCCGCGATCGCCGCCATCCGTGCGAGCTCGTCGGGCGTCGGCGCTTCGTCGGATAGCGAACGCTCCCCCATCACGTGGTACCGCACCGCGCAGTGACCGACGAGGCCCACCACGTTGAGGGCCGGGCGCAGGCGCGCGACCGAATCGAGATACTCGGGATAGGTCTCCCAATCCCACGGCAGCCCGCCGAGAATCGCCTCCCGCGGGATGTCTTCGACGCTCTCCATCATCTCCGCGAGGTACTCGCGGTCGGACTCGACGACGGGCGCGAACGTGACGCCACAGTTCCCCATCACTACCGTCGTGACGCCGTGCCACGAACTCGACGTCATGTACGGATCCCAGCCCACCTGGGCGTCGAGGTGGGTGTGCAGATCGACGAAACCGGGGCTGACGGTCAGTCCGGCGGCGTCGATCTCGGTGATGGCGCCCACACCCTGCAGATCCCCGACGGCGGCGATGCGATCGCCGTCCACCCCCACGTCGACCTTCCGGGCCGGCGCACCGGTGCCGTCGACCACCGTGCCGTTGCGGATGATCAGGTCGTGGGTCATGAGAACTCCAGCCGCGCCGTGAACCGAACCCGCGCAATATACGGCCCCCACTCACACCCCTCCCCCGAACTCGCACCAGTTCCGCACGCCAGGGCTGGCAAACGACGCGTTGGTTCGAGTTCGGAGGGCTCGGTGCCACCTACTCCCAGACCCTGCGAGAGACTGATGTCATGACCTTGGCCGCGTCGGTCTCCGCCGACATCGCACTCGAAGCCGCGCGGCGCCGCACGTTTGCGATCATCAGCCACCCGGACGCGGGCAAGACGACCCTCACCGAGAAGTTCCTGCTCTACGCCGGCGCGGTGGCCGAGGCCGGCGCAGTCAAGGCCCGCGCCGGGCGCCGACGCGCCACCTCGGACTGGATGGCAATGGAACAGCAGCGGGGCATCTCGATCACCTCGACTGCCCTCCAGTTCTCCTACCGGGACTGCGTCGTCAACCTGCTCGATACCCCGGGTCACCGCGACTTTTCGGAGGACACCTACCGAGTGCTCGCCGCCGCGGACGCCGCGGTGATGGTCCTGGACGCGGCGAAGGGCATCGAGGCGCAAACACTCAAGTTGTTCGAGGTGTGCCGAGCGCGCCAGTTGCCGGTGCTCACGTTCATCAACAAGTACGACCGCCCCGGGCGGGACGCGCTCGAGCTGCTCGACGAACTCGAAAAGCAACTGGACCTCCGACCCACGCCGGTCACGTGGCCGGTGGGCATCGCCGGTGATTTTCGCGGCGTCATCGACCGCCGCACCGGCGACTTCGTGAAGTTCACGCGCACCGCACGCGGCGCGACCGCCGCCGAGGAGCACCGCCTCGACGCGAACCAGGCCGCCGAGGAGGAAGGCGCGGCGTGGTCACATGCCATCGAGGAGTGCGAACTCTTGGATGCCGTCGGCGGGACCGTCGACGTGGATTCGTTCCTCGCCGCCGAGACGAGCCCGCTGTTCGTCGGTTCCGCGCTCACGAACTTCGGCGTCCGTCACCTGCTCGATGCGATCGTGGATCTCGCGCCTGCGCCGACCGCACGCGCGGCGAGCGGCGGTCTCACGCGAGCGGTGGATGCTCCGTTCTCGGGATTCGTGTTCAAGATCCAGGCGAACATGGACCCCGCGCACCGCGATCATGTGGCCTTCGTGCGAGTGTGTTCGGGACACTTCGAGCGCGGGATGACCGTCACCGTGGCCGGCACCGGGAAGGCGTTCTCCACCAAGTACGCCGCATCGATGTTCGGCTCTGACCGTGACACCATCGACGACGCGTACCCCGGCGACGTCATCGGGCTGGTCAACGCCAGTGATCTGCGCATCGGTTCGAGTCTGTACGAGTCGGAGCCGGTGGCGTTCCCGCCCATCGCCACCTTGGCCCCCGAGTTGTTCGCTCGCGTTCGGGCCCGCGACACCGGGCGCTACAAGCAGTTCCATCGCGGCCTCGACCAGATGGAACAAGAAGGCGTGGTTCACGTCCTGCGCGATCCGCACGGCGATCCCACGCCGGTCCTGGCCGCCGTCGGCCAAATGCAGTTCGAGGTGTTCGCCCACCGGCTCGAGCACGAGTTTGGCGCGGCGGTCGAACTCTCACCGACGCCGCACACCGTCGCGCGGCGGACCGATGCGGAAACCGCCGCACAGTTTCCGCACATCGGCGGTCTGCTCGTCCTGGTCCAGCGCGACGGCACGCTCCTCGCGTTGTTCGAGAGTCTCTGGTTGCTCCAACGTCTCGAAGGGCAACACCCGGATTGGGTCCTCGATCCGATCCTGATCGACGCCGCCGAACCTCCCCAGTAGCCCAGAGGGCGAGCGGACAGACAGTCAACCTCTGCAGACTTCCGCTCGCCCGTGGCCCGAGCGGCCCGTGAACGAAGTGAACAGGAGCGGGAGTCAAGTCCGCGCCACGTAGACGGTGCTCGAAGACTCCTCGCCGGTGTAGAAGTTCGGAAACGTCACCGTGTGCGCCGTGCACCTCGCGAAGACTTCGTTGATCGCGGCCAAGAATCCGGCGTCGGCGCCACCATCGGACCAGAGACCGAAGACACCGCCCGGGAGTATCCGATCGGCAAGCTGCGCCAGACCGGCTGCGGTGTAGAAGGACGCGTGACTCGGGTGGAGCAGATGGGTCGGCGAGTGATCGATGTCCACCAGCACCGCATGCACCCGATCGCCGACCCCTGATCCGAATCCTGCCCCCGCGGCGAGCAGTGCGAAGAAGTCGCCGTGGAGCAGGTGGCAGCGCGGATCGGATGTCAGCGCGGCGGCAAGCGGCAGCAAACCCTGCTCGTGCCACTCGATCACCTCGCCCAACGCGTCGATCACGTGCAGGGAGCGCACGGTGCTGTTCTCCAGCACCGCTTGCGCGGTATAGCCGAGCCCGAGGCCGCCCACCACCACGTCCAGTTCCGGCCCCGACTTGTCCGGATCGGGGAGGTCGGCCAGCCCGAGCGTCGCCAACGCGATCTCGGCCACGGTGAACAGGCTCGACATGAGGAACTCGTCACCGAGCTTCACCTCGTACACGTCGATCTGGAGGGTGGGTTCCAGACGCCGGCGCACCGTCAGCTCCCCCATCGGCGTTTGCCGGCGATCGATCTCCTCGAAGCTCGCGCTCATCGCTCGCTCAGCGAATTTCGAAGTCTGCGAAATCGGGGGTCTTGGTCCAGGTCCAGTAGTCGACGAGTCGCCACGGACTGAGTCCATGGATCTCGCCGTACGCGTTCTTGAAGAACGAGTGCTTGATCGACGGTTGTGACCACACGAGGGTCTTGATTTCGGCCTGAGTCCGCGTGTGCCAGTCCTCGTACTTCGCGCGCGTCGGTTCCATCGAGCGATGCCCACCGGCGATCAGCTTCTCGATGCATTGGGTGATGTAGCGCATCTGACATTCGGAATGGAAGATCAGACTGCCGCCGTGCGCCAGGTTCGTTCCCGGGCCGTACATACAGAAGAGGTTCGGGAACTCGGGCACCGTGATGCCGAGGTATGCGGCGGGCCGCTCACCCCATTTCGTGCGCAGGTCCAAACCGTTGCGTCCGGTGATCTCCATCGGCCACAGCACTCGAGTGGCGTGGAACCCGGTGGCGTAGACGAGGACATCGGCCGGATGGCGAACGCCGTCGGCAGTGACCACGGCATCCGACTCGATGTGGTCGATGCCCGTGCGCACCAACTCGACGTTGTCCCGGGTGAGCGTCTGCAACCAGCTCCCATTGTCCTGCAACGTGCGCTTGCCCGTCGCCGGATAGTCCGGCACCACCTTGGCGATGAGTTCGGGATCATCACCGATCTGACTGACGATCCAATCGGTGAACATCTGACGAGTGAGGTCGTTCATCTCGCTGACCGCGGTCTGCTGGTCCGGGTAGTCCGGGTCCACGCGCGCGGCTTCCAGGCCCTTGTCACAGCCGGGCCAGAAGATGAGGAAGCGGTACCACCGCCCGTAGAACGGCAGGTGCCGGAGCGCCCACTGCACGCCGGGCCCGACCGCCTCGTGGTAGTTCGGGTTCGGGAACATCCACTGCGCGGTGCGTTGGAACACGGTGAGGTGTTCGACGGTGGGCGCGATCGTCGGCGCGATCTGGAATCCGCTCGCACCGGCGCCGATCATCGCCACGCGCGCGCCGGCCAGGTCCACCGAGTGGTCCCAGCACGCGGAGTGGAAGGCCGGACCGACGAACGAATCCTGACCGTCGATCGCGGGGACGTGGGGGCGGTTGAGCTGACCGACGGCCGAGATCAGCGCCCGGGCGCCGAGGGTTTCTTCCGTCCCGTCGGCGCCGCGCACTCGGACCGACCACGTGGCGGAATCGTCGTCCCAGGAAGCACCGACCACCTCGGTATTCCACCGCACGTGGGGCTCGATCGCGTGCTTCGTCATCACGCCCTCGAAGTAGCGCTGGAGCTCGGGCTGCTGCGCGAAGAACTCGGTCCACTGGTCGCTCGGCTCGAAGCTGTAGCAGTAGAAGTGGTTCCCCACATCCACGCGCGCACCGGGATAGGAGTTCTCCCACCAGGTGCCCCCGACCCCCGCGTTCTTCTCGACGATGGTGAAGGGAATGCCGGCTTCCTTCAGCCGAATGCCGGCCAGCAGTCCCGACTGACCACATCCGACGACGACCACCGGAAACGCGTCGCGTGCTGCGGCGTCCGACGTTGCGGGGATCCGGCGCGCGTCGGCACCGTCGAGTTCCATTTCTTCGAGCATCATCGGCACGTACTCGGCGGGGACGGGTTCACAGACGAGCCACGCCATCATCTCGTGCAGGAGTTCGGCGGAGATCGGTTCCGGCTCCGGGCAGCCGCGATCGCGGTAGTCGCGGATCACCTTGGCTGCGAGCGCGCGCACCTCGGCCTTGGCCTCCTCGCTCATGTACCCCTGGACCTCGTTGAGAAAGAGCCCCTCGGGTTTCAGCCGGCCGCGAATGATCTCGGGGTCACCGGCCATGTGCACCATCGACAGCATCAAGGTGGGGATGCTGACGTCGATCAGGACCGCCGCAATCTCCGCGTCCGAGGTCTCGAACGACTCACCGGCATGTGGATTACGCATTCAGATTGCGAAGCAGTTCAAGCTGATCGCCCGATGCGCGAGGGCGTCCTGGATACCGCTGTAGACGGTGCCGTCGAGCGGGATGCTCACATGGTCCACGTACCGCAACCAGCACGGCGACTGCACCGTGACGTTCTTGTTGTTGCCGTCGTTGGCCAAGAAGCTGTTCGTGTACGGCACGATCACGGTGTCCAGCGTCGTCGCGAAGTTGGTGTAGAAGACGTTGCCGATGGTGTCGTCGCCCGCGTTGAGTTCCGCGAGGAACGACGAACCGATCGACATCTGCTGACACGAGATCACACCGATGCAGTTGCCGAGACCCAGGAGCTTCGCCAGGTTCGCGACCGCGGTGCCGTAGTTGACCGCGGCCAGGTTGACGAGACTGTCAACTTCGCTCGCGCCGCCGAGGTACTTGATGTAGTAGCGCGACACCATGCCGCCTTGGGAATGTCCGATCAGGTCGACCTTCGCCGACCCGGTCTGCGCCCGCACTCCGTCCACGAAGGTGTTCAGCGCGGCCGCGGCATCGCGTGCGTCACCGAGTCCGGAGTTCGGGAGGCCGAAGATGAACGCCGGGTGTCCGTCGGCACGCAGCCGGGCCGCGAGCGGCGCGTAGTACACGCTCGCAAGACCCTGGCCAGCGAAGGTGCCGGCCACGATCACCACCGGATCGTTCGTGACCGCGCCCGCCGGTGCCGCCGTTCCCGACGTCACGCCCGCGAGGGCGCCCACTGCAACCACGACCGACGCGAGTACTCGCTTGAAACTGACCACTGGATCCCCCCGAATGCAGTAGGGCGCGACGTGCGCCGGTGTGGTGCGCGGATCGTAACGCAGCGCCCCGCCCCACCTTCACCCCCGCAGCTCGCACCAAATACGCAAGCCATGGCTTGCAAAACACGCGTTGGTTCGCCGCGTCCAGGGCGGCCGCTGATCCCGCGAGTGGGCCGACGATGACGCGACGGTGGCACGGGGATCACGATTCCTTCATGATCGTGATTCACGCTCGAGTCATGACGAATCCACGAACCCCTGAATCCGGATCGACTTCCTGGCGGCGAGGCGCGATCGCGTCGATCGCGTTGATCGCAGCCGCCGCGCTGGCCGTCGGTGTCATCGCGCCGGCCGCCGACGCGGGCGCCACCGCTGCTCGACGCAACCGCTGTTCCGCCCCGGCCCAGAAGCACACCGGCGCGTACCGGTCGATTCCCGGTGTGGCGGCCAACGCCACCAGCCTCGACGTGTACCGGCCGGCCCGAACCTGTGGTGCGCCGGTCGTGATGTGGGTGCACGGAGGCGGGTATCACACCGGCGACAAGCGAAACCAGGTCGCAGACAAGGTCCGGCTCTTCAACAGCCGAGGCTGGGTGTTCGTGAGTGTGAACTACCGGTTGACTGTCGCCGGCGATCCGACGTCGGCTCACTATCCCGACCACTACGAGGATGTGGCGGCCGCGGTCGCATGGGTGCAGGAACACATCAAGCAGTTCGGCGGTGACGGATCGCGGATTGCGTTGCTCGGCCACTCGGCCGGTGCGGACATCGTCTCGAACGTCACGACGAATCCGCAGTACCTGGGCGATCGCGGACTCGCCCTCGACGCCGTGGACTGCGCGGGACCGCTCGACACCGAAGGGGTCGACAAGGTCACGGCCAACGCGGCCGGGGGTGGCGAGAAAGCCCTGTGGCAGGAAGCGCTCGGCAACGCTCCGGACTACGAGCGGACGACCTCGGCCATCACCTGGATCCGGCCACACTCGGGGATCCCACCCACCATCGGAGTGGTGCGCGGCGCCCCGGTCCGTCGGGCGATCCAGACCGATTTCCTCCGGCGCCTGACTGCGGCCGGGATTCCGGCGACCCAGATCGATGCCACCGGTCTTTCCCACGGCGAGGTCAACACGAGGATCGGCGCACCCGGCGACACGGTCATGACCCCGCCGCTCGCCAAGTTCCTCGAAACCTGCTTCCGATCGCCACGCTGATCCCGGCCGCAGTATCGGTGGGATCAGAAATCGAACCCGACTCGGATCCGGCGCAGGCATCGCACCGGATCCGAGCCGGCGAAACCGCACGTTTTGACAGCGCCCCGCCGACCTACGCTCCGCTCCCCCGATCCGGAACGCCCGAACCAGGAGCTCCCGTCATGCGTACTCCCCTCTGCGACGACCTCGGCATCGAGTTCCCGATCTTCGCGTTCACCCACTGCCGGGACGTGGTCGTCGCGGTGTCGAAGGCGGGTGGGTTCGGGGTTCTCGGCGCGGTGGGGTTCAGTCCCGAACAACTCGAGATCGAGCTGCAATGGATCGACGAGCACATCGGCGATCGCCCCTACGGCGTCGACATCGTGATCCCGAACAAGTACGAAGGAATGGACGCGAACATGTCGGGCGACGAGCTCGCGCAGATGTTGCGCGACATGGTTCCGCAGGAGAACCTCGACTTCGCCCGCAAGCTCCTTGCGGACCACGGCGTGCCGCTGCAGGACGAGAGCGAAGACAACACCATGCAGCTTCTCGGTTGGACCGAGGCCACCGCGACTCCGCAGGTCCAGGTCGCGCTCGAGCACCCGAAGATGACGCTGATCGCGAACGCCCTCGGTACTCCACCGGCCGAGGTGATGGACCTCATCCACAACGCCGGTCGCAAGGTCGCCGCGCTCTGCGGCTCGCCGTACCAGGCGCGTAAACACGCCGACGCGGGCGTCGACATCATCATCGCCCAAGGAGGCGAGGGCGGCGGCCACTGCGGCGAAGTCGGCTCCATCGTCCTGTGGCCCCAGGTCGTCAAGGAGGTCGCCCCGGTGCCCGTACTCGCGGCGGGCGGGATCGGCAGCGGTGCGCAGATCGCCGCGGCGCTCGCGCTCGGCTGCCAGGGGGCCTGGTCGGGCTCCCAGTGGCTGATGGTCGAGGAGTCCGAGAACACCCCCGTCCAGCAGGCCGCTTACATCGGCGCGGGCTCGCGTGACACGGTGCGGAGTCGCTCGTTCACCGGCAAGCCGTGCCGCATGCTGCGCAACGACTGGACCGACGCGTGGGAGACGCCCGGCAACCCCGAGCCGCTCGGCATGCCGCTCCAGTACATGGTGTCGGGCATCGCCGTCGCCGCGACGCACCGGTATCCGGATCAGACCGTCGACGTTGCGTTCAACCCGGTCGGTCAGGTGGTGGGTCAGTTCGAGAAGGTGGAGAAGACGGCCGCGGTCGTCGAACGGTGGGTCAACGAATACCTCGAGGCCACGGAGCATCTCACCGACCTGAACGCGGCCGCCGGCGCCTGAGCACGAGCCGCATCAGCCGCTGACGCGTCGGTCCGTCAGGGCAACGCGGCGGCGAGATCGCAGAGCGGCATGACGTTCCCCGCGTCGCCGATCATGTCGGCGTTGTAGCCGTTCTTGAAGAACGCGAACGACGTGCCCGTTTCCGGGTCGGCCCACGCCACCTGGAGGTATGCGCCGCCGTGCCCGAACGATCCGGGTGAGCATTCCTTGCCGAACATCGCGTACCGGAACTGATGCAACCCGTCGTCACCCGCGAGCACCAGCCCGAGCGAACGATTCACCGGGACGCCCATGAGCGGATCGTCGAACGTGGCGCGCACGCGCGTGCGAGCGTTATCGAGGACGTCGGCGTTCCAAAGGCCGTTCGGATCGCGTAGCAACGCTTGATAGAACTGCGCCATCGTGGCCGCGGTCATGATCCCGCCCCCGCCCGGTACCCCGGCGGCGCGCTGCGCCGGATCGTTCGCCACATCGAGCAGATCGATCGACTCGTCGAGTGGCCGCGCGCCGATCCGAACGCCGTCCACCACGTCACCCTGCTCGTCTGCCGGGATTCCGAGCAGGCGCGGCAGTCCGAGCGGCGCGGTGAGGCGTTGCTCGATCGCATCCCGGAAATCGAGACCGGTGGTGCGCTCGATGATGTCGATCAGTACCCAGTGCGCCGACGTTGCGTGGTACTCGAAGCGTGAACCGGGCTCCCACTCCAACTCCCACCGCCCGAACGCGGCGCGCCGACGCTCGGGATCGGCGCCGTCCACCGGACCGACGAGCGCATTCGGGAATCCCGACGTGTGGAGCATGACCTGTTCGACGGTGATGGCGTTCTTGCCGCTCGTCCCGAACTCAGGGACGAACTCGGCGACGCGCTGCTCCGGCCGTACGAGCCCGTCACCGATCAGCAACCACACCATCGACGCGACGATCGGCTTGGTCGCCGAGAACGCGCAGAAGCGGGACTCGTTCGTTGCGGTGCCGAAGGTCTCGAATGCCACCAGCTCGCCATCCCGTGCCACCGCGAGCTGGCAGGCCGGCGTGAGCTTGTCCTCCACCAAACGCTGCGCGCGTCCGAGCAGCTCGTCCAGGCTCATGGAACGGAGCGTCGCGTACCGCTCCTCGCACCGTCAACCGCGGCCCGCCGGTATAGATGCACCGCGGCCGCCGGCGCGGGTACCGTCGGGCACATGACTCACATGTACGACCTCACGATGAAGTCGACCACCGGTGACGACGTCGACCTGTCCCAGTACCGCGGCCGCGTCGTCCTCTTCGTCAACGTCGCCAGTTTCTGAGGGCTGACGCCCCAGTACGCAGGTCTGCGTACGTTGCATGAAGCACACGAAGCATCAGGTTTCAGTGTTCTCGCCTTCCCGTGCAATCAGTTCGGGGAGCAAGAACCCGGAACCGACGCGGAAATCCTCGAGTTCGCCACGTCCAAATACGACGTGACCTTCCCGATCTTCAGCAAGATCGAGGTCAACGGCGACGGCGCCTGCGAGCTGTACCAGTGGTTGCGCTCTGCACAACCCGGAGACACCGACTCCGATGCCATCACGTGGAACTTCGAGAAGTTCCTCGTGGACCGGGACGGCAACGTCGTTGCACGATTCGGTCCCGCGGTCACGCCCGAGGAGATCGAACCGCACGTCGCCGCGTTGCTGTAGCGCGCCACCGGCTTCGGTCGGCGCGCGCTACTTCCAGCGGCGGCGGGTTCCGGCCAGCTCCTGCGCGTAGCCGGCGACCGAGGCCACCGAGCAGAGGGCCTGGTAGAGCAGCAGGAAGGCGACGTAGCCGATCCGGTTCTTCCGCACGCGCAAGTCGAGCGGGGCGAAGACCTTGCGCCGCTGGTGCAAGCGCAGTCCCCCATAGACGAACGCCGTGAGCGGCAGCACCAGCAACGTCCACACGCCCACGATGATCGGGACACCGATCGCGCACAGCACGAGCCCGGGCAGGAACACGCCGACGTAGGCGAGGTCGAGCAGCGGGATCAACAGGTCGATCCCGGCGATGAGCTTGGTGAAACCACCGGGCTGGCGCCAGGGTGGCACCGTCCGCAGTCCCTCGAACATGCCGCGGGCCCAGCGCGCGCGCTGGCGCATGAAGTGCCGCACACTCGTCGGCACATCGGTGAACGCGATCGCCGTCGGCTCGAAATACACGCGGCCGCCGTCGGCGAGGAGCCGCCACGTCACCACGATGTCCTCACCGATCGCATCCGGCCAGCCGCCCACCTTGCGAATCTCCTCGGTCCGATAGAGCGAGAACGCACCCTGGGCAACGAGCGTGCTCTGGTACAGACCCTGGACCCGCTTCACGACCGTGATCCCGAGGTAGTAGTCCCATTCCTGCATGCGCGTCAGCAGGTTGTCGCGCGAGTTGCGCACCAACACCGAACCGGCCACGGCCACCGTGTCGGGCGGTGCGGATTCCAACCGCGACACGAGCCGGCGCACTGCTTCTCGGTGGAGCAGCGTGTCGGCGTCCACGGTGATCACGTAGGCCGTCGAGATGTTGGCGAGCGCCGCGTTCAACGCATGGGCCTTGCCGGGCTCGGACTCGTGGACGACCTCGAGGTGAATGCCCAGCTCCGCCGCAACCTGTTCGGCGACCATGCACGTACCGTCGGTGGAACCGTTATCGGCGAGCACGATCGTGATCGGTCCGGCGTAGTCACTCGCCGCGGCGCGACGAATCGTGTCGGCGATACCCGCCTCCTCGTTCCGGGCGGCGATCACGATCGAGACACCGGTGGTGGGGCTGTAAACCGTGAGCGGTGGCTGGCGATCGAGAACTGCCGAGATCGCGAGGAACGCCACCAGGAATCCGGGGATGAACGCCAGCAGTCCGATGACAACCCACGCGAACGTCACACCGACATCGGCAGCGAGCTCGTCGTGCCACGGGACGGAGAGATACACCGAGACACCGAGCCACATGCCGGCCACCACCAGGGCCAGCACCAGCTTCGCCGCCACCGGGATGTACAACCGCCGACGGCGCACAGGCTCGGGCGCGAGGTCCGGTCGCGCGGCCGGAGGCCCGAGTGCCACTTTCGGTGTGAACATGACCGCGGTCGATTCCCGAACCGTTTCGCCGGTTTCGGGCGCGCGGGCGCGCACGGGTTCCGATTCGGTGTCGACCGCGCCGGTGTCGATATTCCCCGGCTCCAGATGGGACAAACCATGCGGCTGGATCGGCAGAACCAGTCGGCGCCTGAACGACGCGATCATCGCCACGAAGTACGGTGCAATCCGTCTATATCGCCGAGACCAGGAGCAAGGGGCATACTCAATGCACCCCCGTGGCTCAACCCGCAGGATTACGACGGGCTGCCTGCTCGTCGTCGCCGTGGTGACGGCGAGCGCCTGCTCAGATGACGGGAATCAGAAACTGCCCCAGCAAAAGCCCAGTCCACGCAACGGGTCCAACCCCGCGCCGGACACCGCTCCGCCGCCCACCACGCTCGCCGCGCCGTTGGGGCCGATCACGGCCGGCGCGAGTGGATCTTTCGAGTTCACCGAGTACGCGCCGCTCGAGGATCGGCCGATCACCGTGTGGTTCGACGCGCCGGAAGATCTCAGATCGGCCCGCGTGCTCGTGGTCATGCACGGTCAGCAGCGCAACGGCGAGGAGTACCGAGACGAGTGGGCCCCCTACGCCCGCCGCCAGGGTGCGCTGCTCATCGTGCCCGAGTTCTCGGACGAGTTCTATCCCGGCCCCGAGCGGTACAACCAGGGGAACATCTCCGGCGACGACGGCGAGCTGAATGCGGAGTCCGAATGGAGCTTTTCCGCGATCGAACCGCTCTTCGACCACGTCCGGTCGCTCACCCAGAACCAGAGCCCGGGCTACGTCATCTACGGACACTCGGCGGGGGCGCAGTTCGTGCACCGGTTCATGTTGATGAAGCCGACGAATCGGGTGACTCGCGCCGTGAGCGCGAACGCAGGTTGGTACACCGCGCCGCAGACCGACGTGGCGTTTCCGTACGGTCTGGCCGCCAGCCCATCCACGAACGCCAGTCTCCGTCGTGCACTGGCCGCGCCCCTCACCGTGCTGCTCGGAGAGCGTGACGTCGAGACTGACAGCGACAATCTCCGCCAGACGCCGGAGGCCGACCGGCAGGGGTCCAACCGACTTGCCCGCGGGCGCTTTTTCTTCTCCGCCGGGCGAGAGAAGGCCGCCGAACTCGGGACGGCGTTCGGCTGGGAAATCCAGACCGTGCCCGGGGCCGAGCACTCGGATATCGAGATGGCGCCGGCCGCCGCCGCCATCCTGTTGCCGTAGAAACACCGACCCGCCGGAACGAGCGCCCGGCGCACGGGGATCTCTGCGATCAGGCGGCGCTCGTCAAACCTGACGACGCAAACGCAGGTTCAGCTCCGCGCCGTCACCACGGACGACGGCCTTGGGATTGAGCGATCCCAGGAGTGCGACCACCTGTCCGGCGTCGCACGGCCGGGGTTGGTAGGAAACGACTGCGTTGTCGGTCTGGATGCACTTCATGCGAATCGCCAGCCGGTCCCGGGCACCGAACGAAGTGGTCAGCACCAGTCCGTAGCCGGGCGCCGCATCCGTAAATCTTCCCGGCGTCGTAAACACGTAGTTGCCGATCGAGTACACCACCGGCATGCCGTCGATGATCTCGATCGGCTGGACGACGTGCGGATGCAGCCCAATCACGAGGTCATAGCCCGCGGCGGCAAAGGCTCGGGCCAGCATCCGTTGGCGAACGTCGACCGGGGCGTAGTTCTCGCCCCACTGCACGTGAGCCACGACCCGATCCGCACCCGCCCGCCGGGCGAGCTGGATGCCATCCGCGATGCTCGTGGCGTTGAGCTGGTGGATGCCCGGGCGATCGCTCCGCGCGATGTTGAGGCCGCTGTCGTCCGCGAACCCGACGACGGCAATGGTCCCGGCATCGGAGTCCACGAGCAGCGGCAGCCGTGCCTTCGTATCGTCGGCGCCTGCGCCGAAGGTCTTCACCCCGGCGCCCCGAAAGTTCCTGATGGTGTCGGTCAAACCGGTCGGGCCGTAGTCCAACACGTGATTGTTGGAGAGAGAAACCGCATCGATTCCGGCGGCGGCGAACGCACTCGCGGTTCGGGGCTGGGCCTTGTAGATGAACCGCTGCAGCGGATCGAAAGCCTGCCCATGATTCGTGAGCGGACCTTCCGCGTTGGCAATCACGACATCGGAATCCGCGGGCGGCTGGACGAGGGCGGCCGGCCAGTTCACGCCGTTGAGATCGAGGAGCGGTTGGCCGGCATCGCCGAGCAAGGTGTCGCCGAGCCAAGTGATCGACACGCCCTTGCCGGTTCCCGGCACCGAGACGCGCGGCGCGCCCTCCGCAAGATTGGCGACGGACTCGTTCGCCGTCGCCGCCACGACGATCCCAATACAGAGGGTGCCCGCAACCACGAGCGCGATCGTTACTCGGCGCAAACTACGGGGCAGCCGCCGACGGCGACGACGTTGCGTCGACCTGACCCGCGATGGGGTCCGGGAAGTTCGCGCGGTTCTCCGAGTCACGAACGTAGACGGTCCGCTTCGATGGTGTGGGCAGAACGATTCCGCGCCCGATACTCCTCCGCCGAGAGGTACTCCTGAACTCGCCCGTTCGCCATCACGCAGACATGGTCGGCGATCGCGATCTCAGCCGGGTCGTGGGTCACCAACAGGACTGTGCCGCGATAGTGAGCGACGACGCGCCGGAAGAGTTCCATGGTCGCGGCGTCGAGATTGCTCGTGGGCTCGTCGAGCAACAGGAGCCGAGGATTGCCGAAGATCGCGCGCCCGAGCGCGATGCGCTGGCGTTGGCCGGCGCTGAGGTTCGTCCCACCCTCAGTCAGCCATGCCCCCAAGCCTTCCGGTCGTTCCGCGAAGATCTCGTCGATGCGACAGCTCATCACCACTCGTTCGAGCTGCTCATCGGTGGCGTCGCGATATCGGTAGGACAAGTTTCGACGGATGGTCCCCCGCATCAACGGAAGGTCCGGGCTCACGAACCCCATCGCACGGTAGGTGGATCGCCGCGTGCATTCGGCCAGCAGCTGATCGTCGATGACGATGTCGCCGGTATCCGGCTCGACAAATCGAGCGAGGAGCGACAGCAACGTCGACTTGCCCGCACCGTTGGGACCGGTGATGGCAACGATCTCGCCACCCGCGACGGTCAGGGAGACATTGTGGAGCGCACCTTCGACCGTGACGTTCCGGAACTCCACCTGGCCGGCCCGAGGCCGCAGCGCCACCATGTTCGGGCCATCCTCGGGCTGGATGGCGCGATTGAAGAAGTCGTTCAACTTGCGCCGGGATACCTGCCCCGCAGGCCAGTACTCGTTCACTCGCCCGAGAACGCGGATCGGTCCGCTCAGGAACCGGACGGCGGTGATCGCCGCAACGATGTCCGCCAAAGTCGCCTGCTTGCGGGGGATCGCGTACACGCCCACGATGACCACGGCGCACACTGCGAGGGATCCGGCACCGGAGGAAATGGCGCGCAGCCGACCGCGCGTCGCCACCATCCGGATGTCGGCCTGAATGAGGTCGTGGCTCTGAGTGGCGAGCCGCGAACGTTCACCCGCCACCCGCCCGAACACCTGGACCACCGCGAGCGAGCGGATCTGTTCGATGATGTTGCTGGCCAACAACGACCGACGCCACCGGACGGCTCGGGTGGCTCGACGAACCCGATCGCTTGCGGCGAGCGATATGGCTGCGCCGACGAACAGGACCCCGATGACGGCAACCGCGGCGAGCACGCTGGTGAAGAACAGCACGACGACGCCACCGGTGACGGTGAGCGCGTTGACGATGCCGCGGGCGAGACCCCGGCTGAGCCAGGTCCGCAGGCTGGACAGGTCGCCGGTGAAGCGCAGGATCAAGGCTCCCTGCGACGAACGCAGCACCGAGCGTGGCGACATGGCGGTCAAATGTCGGTGCAGATCCACTCGGATCCGACCCACTGCGTCGTAGCCGGCGGTCTCGGCCACCGTGAACTCGGCGCCGCGGGCGACGGCGAGAACGATCGACACGGCGATCAGCAGCGCCACGGTCACCGTGAGATCGCTCGATCGGACCGCCGGACCGGAAAGCCGCCCAATGGCTTGATGGATCAGCAGCACGAAGGCGACGACACTCCCGCCCTGGATCAGTCCGATGATGACGAGCTTGACGAGGTCGCGCCGGGTGATGGTGAACGATCGCGTCCTGCGTGCGCTCACGAGAAATCGCCGACGGGCGGGGGCAACAGGTCGTCCATCTCGGGGTTGTTGAACTCCTCCAGGACCGATCGCTCGAGGCGTTCCAGATCGATGACTCCGCCTTTCATCAGCATCGTCGCGATGTCGGGGTTGCTGAGCTGAGGCGTCGCGATGACCGGGACGTCACAGAACTCAGCCGCTTCGCGATGGGCGAGGGGAGATCGAGTCAAGAGTCCGCTGACACAGAGCAAGGGAAGACCGAGCTCGAGGAGATGACGGCTCCCGGCGAGAGCACCCATGGCATCGCTCGCGGCGAAGATCACTCCGTCCACGCAGGACCGGAAGACTTCGCTGCGCAGGAGTTGGGCAGTCTCGGTCTGGAAGAGACCGTCAGCCACTTCGATCACGATCTCACTGCAGCCCTGATTCGTCAGATGGTCGACGAGACGAACGAAGTTGTTCTCGATCGTCTCGAACGGGATTCGGAAAGTTGTCGCCAGCCCGACGTCGGTGAAGTCGGCGACGCAGTGGGCGCCGGCATCGACCATCACCCAGTAGTCGGCCCCCGACCCCGTGCCGGTTGCCTTCGTAGCTCCCGGCCGACCGCCGGCGAGCCGTGTCCCCCGAACGAGCGACTCCACCGTGGTTGTCTTTCCCGAGTTCATGGCCGTACCGAAGACGGCAATGCTCGGTGGGCGTTCGACCGACAGCACGGGCGTATCGAGGGTGAACTGCGACAGGTTGATGGGCGAGCCGTACCGGTCCGCTACGAGGCCCAGCGCACTGATGTCGGTGGCGCGGCGAACTGCGCCGCTGCGCGACTGAACCGTCGATGCGATCCCTCCCGATGCGACGAGTTGCGTGCGGCCGAGGCGCAGCGGCACGTGTGATTCGAACTGGTCGGTGGCGTATCGGTCGCCATAGACAACCAGGATCTCGTCTCCCACGTGGAGGCGAGCGCGGCGCCCGGTCGTGAGTTCGATCTTTCCGTGATGGCCGATGCGGTCCACCCGAGCGAGCACGACATCTCCGGCACGCGGGCGGATCGCACCGGCGAGCAGCGTGGGCCGGTGTTCCGCGACGAGCCGATCCAGATCAACGTGACGCGTCGTGAACGCGGCTTTGGCCCGCAAGAGTCGATCCAGCGGAAGCAGCTCGGCCGATGTGTCCCGAACCCATCGGGGCTGGACCACATCGCCCGACGTGCCATTGGTCGCAACCGCCATCTGCTTCTCCCAACCCTTGTCCTGCCTGGTACGTACGCGCTTTTTCCGCGCCAAACGCCCATCCACCCTAGCGAATGACGAAACGTAGCCTACTGGACGATCTACACAATCCGCTCACCTACACTGAATGTGGGCGCGCCCTTGATGCTGAGCGATCACGGTGCTCGGGCTCAAACTGGGTTCGTTGCCGGAGAGGGAGCAGGATGAGTCGATGGAAAACTTTCGGGGCGATGGCGTTCGGCCTCGTGGGGTTGATCTTCGTGGCTGCGTGCGGCAGCAACGAGTCAGCAGCACCGGTCCCACCGACCGCGACGGCGGCCCCGACGAGCGACACCTCGCTCCCGGGAGGCCGGAGCGTGAGCGATCCACTGGCCCGTACGGTCGCCGCACTCGTCGAAACTGCGCCGATTGCTCGCAGCGGCGACGCGTCGGAGGACGTGGCGATCTGGATTGATCCGATCGACCCTTCGCGCAGCACCATCATCGGGACCGACAGTCGTGGGATCGCGGTGTATGACCTCGGCGGCACCCAGCTCCAGTACCTGCCGGACGGTGAGCTCCACAACGTCGATATCCGGACCGGGTTCCCGCTCTTGGGGGTTCCCGTGGCCTTGGTGACGGCCGGGAACCGTGCGAACAACACGATCAACATCTACATCGTCAACCCGCTCTCGCGGCTGCTCGAGAACGTCGCCGCTCGACCGATTCAGCCCACGGCCGTCACCTTCGGTTCATGCATGTACCACAGCAAAGCGAATGGAAAATTCTTCTTCTTCGTCACCAGCTCGGAAGGGAACGTCGAACAGTGGGAGCTCTTCGAATCGGCGGGGAAAGTGGACGCGCAGAAGGTGCGTGACTTGAGTGTTTCCCCCGGCCAGCAGCTCGGCGCCTGTGTGGCTGACGACGAGCTGGCTCGCTTCTACGTCGGCGAGAAGAAGAGCGGAATCTGGCGCTACGGAGCGGAACCCGACTCCGCGGAGCCACGGGTTCGTGGCGATGCGATCGGCTCGACCGGCCATCTCGTCGCCGACGTCGAGGGACTCACCATTGCCTATGGCCCGGGCAACGCCGGGTACCTGATCGCGTCGAGCGAAGGAAACAACTCCTACTCCGTCTACGAACGCGCCGGCATCAACCAGTTTGTGCAGCGGTTCGACATCAGGGGCGGCGGAATCGACGGCGCCGAGGACACCGACGGCATCGACGTGACCACCGCGAGTCTGGGCCCGATGTTTCCCACCGGCATCTTCGTCGCCCAGGACGCCAGCAACGACGGTGGGAATCAGAACTTCAAGATCGTGCCCTGGGGGAGCGTCGCCGTCGACGGCTGACGAGCAGCCCGAGCCACGGTCGTCCGAGCACCAGTCACCCGAACACCAGTCACCCGAACAGGATCCTCGCCGCGGCCGGGACCATCCCGCCGTTCGAATGCGCGACCCCCGGAACGGTCTGGAGCATCCAGCCGAAGGGGGTGCCGAGTGAGCGCGCCGTCGTCAGCCCGGCTTGGAAAAAGAACGAACCGCGAGCGAGCCGGTGCAGGCCCTGGCGATCCGCGCCTGCCGTGTGGCGGAGGTCCGGGTCGGCGGGGTTCGTGTCGTTCTCGCCGAGCAGAACTGCGACGGGCAGTGCGAGCGTGCGCCGCAGACCGGCGTCCGTGACCGGTCCACCGCGTAGCCCGTAAGGAAACGCGACGCCGAGCTCCGGTGCGGTGTACCAACCGGCGTTGGCGACGACCGCACGCTTGACCCGATGGTTCGGCGTCAAGAACAAGAATCGGTGGACGAACTGCGCGCCGGCCGAGTGCCCGTACATGAAGTAGCCGTCGGTTCGGTTTCCGGTATCCGCTTGCACGAAATCGAAGAGCGGCTCGATCGCGGCGTAGCTCCAGCGACTCGGCGGCTCGGACTCCACATTGCCGAGGTTGTAGGCATCACTGCCGGGATAGCTCGCCTCGGAGAACTCCGGAACGATCAGAAGCGCGCCGGCACGGCGCGCTTCGTCCAACCAGCTGTTTCGGTAGGACTCGCCCGTTCTCCCCTGTCCGTGCATGACGACGATGACTTTGGCGGTGGTCAACTCCCTCGCCGGCGCGTCGTACCAGACCCTCAATGGTCGGTCGGCCAGCGGCGCGTAGCCGCGGAACTCGAACGATCCGGTCGAACCGGGAACGATCGACGAGAAGCTCGGTGGCGACGGTGCCGGGATCGGCGCCGGCGGTGAAGTCGTGCCGTTCGAGATCCCGCCCGTCGTCGGTGGGGTCGGCTGCGGAACAACCGTTGTCGGCGACGTCGTGGTGGTTGGCGCCGAGCGCGAAACCCGATGGGGGTGACGGTGTCGGCGTTGACGCCGGGCGTTGGTCAGCGCCGAGCCGGTGGAGCGCTGAGGCGCGTGTGCACTCACCGCGTTGGCATTCGCAGCGGCTTCCAGCGTCGGTCCGTCGATCTGGCCCACCGGGAGGAGCACCGCCAGGGCGAGGATGCCGATCGCTACCCGGCGAGGTGCCGCTGGTCCGCCACTGCGCATAAATGTCTCCCGACCAAACACCGAGGAATGCTGGATCGGGAAAGCCCCAACCCCGCCTCAGTAAATGTCGACAGGTACGGCGCAAAAACTTGAATGAGGTCCCGTACTCAAGCGCCGCGCGCCGACGCTGCGGGCGGTCCCGCGGCTGTTCTAGGGCCGGCCGGCGGAGCCGCGAGTGCGAGGGGTCGACGCGTTGTCCGAACCTGCCTCGGCCTCCGGCGCGGCGTGGTCGGTGCCGGTCACGTTCTTGTTGTCGCTCGCATCCGATCCGGTCCCGATGCCACCGGTATCGGGCGCGCCGACCGGCGTGGATTGATCATCGCCTTGGCGGCCGTGGTCCTGTCCCGATGCGCCGGAACCGCGCGTGGACGGCTGCTCGGCCGGGCCTCGCTCCGCAACCTTCGGTCGGTCGGCCGGCGGCTGGCCGTTGTCGTGACGGTTCGCCAACACATCGGCGCAGTACTCCTTCACCAGCTGCCCATCGGCACGGGCCGCGCGGCGCAGGTTCGTGAACGCGGTGGAGGTCGCACTCTCGCCGCGATCTGCGTCGGTGCGATTGCGCGCGGCCCACGCCACGCAGAGACCCTGCTTTGCGGGGCCGGCGGCGTCAGGGCCGACGGGCGCATCGGCCCGATGATCGCGCTCGGAGTCCGTGACTCGATCCGATTCGTGCGAATCAGGATTCGGGACATCGACGTTCACGTGTGACAGCGCGGCCGCGACGGTGGATTGGGCTGCGTCGGGCAATGATCCCGTCGCCGCCGCTGCAGTGGCGCCGACGAGCACCAGCGCGGTCGCGAGACTCGCGGCGCGGGCTGAGATACGACGAGAGTTCATGTGGGTACCCTTCAGGGAGTCGAGACGGGTCGGCGCGGCGCGTACCGCAGCGGCAATTGATGCCACGGCCTCCTGCTCACCGGCTCCGTCCGACGTCGTTGGCGATCGGAGCGCGGCGAGCAACCACCCGACCGACTCAGGAACGGCAGGATCGCCCGGCGCGGCTTCACCGGCGAGGAGCCGGTCGGCGGCGGATGCGGAGGAGCCGGAAACGGTCATGGCTTCGGTAGAATCGTCCGAACCAGTCATCGCGTTACACGCTTCTCGCCGAGTATCCGCTCGAGCCGGCGCAGCGCTCGATGCTGAATCACCCGCACGGTCCCCGGTCGCTTCCGAACCAGCGCCGCGACCTGATCCACATCGAGGCCGGCAACCACCCGCAGGAGCACGATCTCAGCGTGGTCGTGCGGCAGCCACCGGCGTACGAACGCCACGGCGGCATCGCCATCCATGGCCTCGAGGACGATCGCCTGCGGATCCGCGGCCGCGTCGGGACGGTCGAGGTCTTCGACCGGCGCGACATCGGTTCGCCGGCGCGCCAAGGTCCGTCGGAGGTCGGCGAGCCGGCGGCGGGCGATCGAGAAGACCCACGCGCGGAACGCGATCTCGTCGCCCTCGAACGCGTGAAGACGCTGCGCGACCGCGAGCCAGACCTCGCTCTCGAGATCTTCGGCCGCGCCCCCGGCACGCGCTCCGAAATAACCCCGAAGCCGAGGATGGAGGTCGCGGTACAGCACCGCAACCGCCCAGTCCTCACCCGCCCGTGCGGCGGCGAGGACTTCACCAAACTCGACCACCGGCTCCACCTGAGAGGTCTCGACCGGCCCGGCCCCGTACTGAACCACCCGGCCGCCCGCAGGGACGCATCGAGTGGTCAGACTTCCCGGTCTCCGGCGGCGGGCTCGAACGCGGCGGCCAGTTCGGAATATGCGTCGAGGGCGCCCGCGTAGGAGTCCGGGACGGGGACGTGAGCGAGGAAGTCGGTCACGCCCGCGTCGGCGAGGCGCGCCGCGCCGTCCATGGCGGCGGCGAGGTCGAGTGACTGATCCGGCCGGCGCGGTATCGGCAACGGGGCCAGCACCGCGAGGGCCGCTCCGTCACCGCCGGCTTGATCGACGGCCGCGCGCATTCGAGGGATACCGGTCACCGGGTCGGCGGCGTCCTGACCCCACGGGATCCAGCCACTTCCGAATCGGGCCAGGCGGCGCGCCACGGCGCCGTTGGCCCGTCCGCTCACCCAGATCGGCACGCCGCCCGTTTGAACCGGCTTGGGCATCGAGTGGATCGCCTCGAAGCGAAGATCCGGTGACTCGAAGTTCGCGCGCTGTTCACGCCACAGGGTCTGACAGACCGACAGGCTCTGATCGAGGAGCCGTCCACGGGCGCCGAAGTCGAGGCCGGCCGCTTCGTACTCCTCCCGCTGCCAGCCGATACCGACACCGAGGTCGACGCGGCCGTTCGACAGAACGTCGAGTGTGGCCAACTGCTTCGCGAGCACAACCGGGGTGCGGAGCGCGGCGAGCAGGATGTAGGTGCCGAGCCGTACGCGCGTCGTCTGCGCGGCGACCACGGTCAGGACGGTGAGCGGTTCCAGCCAGTGCCCGTCCGGGCCGGTGGGTTGGCGCCCGCCGTCGACTCCGCCGACCTCGGGGTCGGCGTAGGCCTCCAGGTTCTCTCCGAACGCCACGTGGTCGGACACGACGATGCGGTCGATCCCGGCGTCGTCCGCAGCGCGCGCTTGTTCGAAGATCGGCGCCCAGGTCTCAGGGGCCTCCGCCGCAAAGGTGCGGAGCGACACGGTGAGTCGCCGCGCGCTCACGATGGCCGACTGCGTTGGTTGAGACACATGACTTCTCCCGATGGTCAGGGCTTCGGATGATCAGAGTGTTGAGCGCGAGTCGCCTATCCCCTCGCCCGCTTGGCGTGCTGGTGCCGATGATGCGCGTCGCTCACATGCGCGTGCTCGTGCACGAGGTGCTCGTGTTCGTGCGGATGACTGTGCGGTGCCGCCGGGTCGAGCCGGGGTGGATGATCGTGCTGATGATGTTCGTCGTGCACATGGCGATGGTCGTGTTGCATCGGCTGGTGGCGGTGTCGGTGTTCGTGGTGATCGCCCACCAGCAGTACGGCTCCGGCGGCCATGGCGCCGGCGGCCAGGAGATCGAGCCGGTTCCACGAATCGCCGAGCAACGGCACCGCGAGCACCGCACCAGCAAACGGCGCGGTGGCAAAGATCGCGGCCTCGCGTGCCGCGCCGAGCAGCCGCAACGCATACGCGTCGAGCACGACGCTGATCCCGTACGCGAGAGCCCCGAGCGCAAGCGCCCCACCGATCGCACCCAACGGCGGGCCGGACTCGCCACGCACCAGCGCGATGGAGATGTTGACCATGGCGGCGACACCCGTCTTGACCGCAACGATCTGGAACGGATCCCGTCCGGAAATGGACTGGGTCAGGTTGTTGTCGACGGCCCACGCGAGGCACGCCAGGCCGATGAGGACGACACCCAATCCGTCGATCGTCCCCGCGCCACCGCGGAACCCGATGAGCGCCGACCCCGCGAAGATCGCCACCGTTCCGAGCCCGGCCCGGCGACCGAGATGCTCGCGCATGACCCAGACCCCGACCATCAGGGTCAACGGCCCTTCGAGGTTCAGCAGCAGCGAGCCCGATACGCCGGTCACCCGCTCGAGCCCGAACATCAGGAGCACCGGCGCGACGATCCCACCGGTCACGACGACGACGCCGAGGCGCGGCAGATCCGAACGTCGGAGTCCGGCTTCGTGGCGCCGGGGACGCGTGGCGAGCAGCGGCGCGACCGCAACGAACGCGCCGAGGTAGAGCAACCCGGCCAACAGCTGGGGGCCGACGGAGTCCAGCAACACCTTCGAGAACGGTGCGCTGGCGCCGAACAACAGCGCGGCGGCGAGACCGATCGGGTAACCGGATCGTCCCTCGCGCACCGCTCGAAGCTACCCGCCCCCAACCCGCCAATCAGCGCTCGTATCGCGCCTCAGGGGGAGCATTTCGCGTGTCGGTTCGGGAGTTCGGCGAGATACCGGGCTCGGCGGCACCGATTCCGGCGGTCGACGATCCCGTCAGCATCGCCGCCACCGCGTCGGCCGCGAGTCGATGCCACGTCGCCGCCCGCCGCAGCATCGTGTGGCCGGTATGCGCAAGCCGAAGCGAGACCACCTCGCGCGCCACCGTTGCGGTCTTCGCTGCGAACCGTGCGGTCGCGTCGGGACTGGTCGTGCGATCGTTCGCCCCATGAAGCAACACCACCCGCAGATCCGCGAGCTGAACGTGGGGTTCACCCTCGGGGATCCACGGCGCGAGACCGACGACGCCGGCGACGTGGGCCAGTCCACCGGCCCGCAGCGCGGCCCGGCCACCCATGGAATGACCGACGAGCACGATCGGCACCGACCCGAACCGGGCTTCGATCACCCGGACAGCGAAGGCAACGTCGTCGACGGGGTCGGCGTGATTCCAACCGCGGTGCCGGTACCGAACGAGCACGATTGCGCGGTCCGGAACTGCACGCCGGATCGCTCGGACGAACGGCTTCATTCGGAGAACGACCAGGCTGGATTCGCGCACCCGATCCGTGCCTCGCTCACGACCTCCGGGGAGCACGATCACGACCGAGCGAACGGCCCCGTCGGGGAGATCGATCGATAGCTGCGGTTCGTCTCCGTCCACCCTCGTCACGGTCGACAGTCTTCCCGCAATCGAGATCCCCAACCGCCGCGGTCACTGCACGATGAAGGCCGTGACCATGCCGAACATCATGCCGTCGGCCCGCTCGGCGTGGCTCAGGATGTGGCAGTGAAAGGCCCACACACCTTTGTCCGACTCCTTGGGCGCAACCAACACCGTGTAGCGCTCGCCCGGGGCCACGAGCACCGTGTCCGCCAGGTACGGCGAGGACAAGGGGAACCCGTCCTTCGCGATCACGAGTTGTGGGATGCCGTGCAGGTGCATCGGGTGGACCTGCTGGCCCTCGTTCATGTAGTGGATTTCGACCGTGTCCCCGACCGCCGCGACGACCGGCGCCGTCGCCGGGAAGGACTTCCCGTTCAGTGAGAATCCGATCACGCCGGAATCGTTCAAGATCATCGGAAGTTCCTGCGTCACCGGTCCGTTGCCCGACGGGATCGGTTGGTCGCCGATGATGAAGGCTCCCAGCAGGCCGTCGGCGACCTGGCCCACGGCATAGTCGTGTGAGTGGTACATGCCCACGGCCGGCCCCTCGGCATCGAACTCATACGTGAAGGTCTTGCCGGGCTTGATCGGGTCCTGAGTGATGTAGGGCACACCGTCCATCGCGTTCGGCGTCTCGATGCCGTGGAAGTGGACGCTGGTCGACTGCGGAAGTTCGTTCGTGACGACGATCTTCACGCGATCGCCATTCGCGACCTTGATCATCGGGCCCGGCACCTGCCCGTTGTAAGCCCACGCCTGGACGGTCTTGCCCGGCTCGACCTGCCAGTCGACGATCTTCGCTTCGAGTGAGAACTGCTTGGTGCCGTCGGGAAGTATTTCCGGTGCCAAGAGCTGGTTCCCGAACCCCTTCGTATTCATACCCTTCGTCAGCTGATCCGTGTAGTCGATGATCTGCTGGTCCATCGCGTGACTGTTCGCCGAGTCGGCCGACTTCAGCGCGGCAGTGTCGACGCCCGCGCTCGCGCTCCCGGTCGCACCGCCGATCATCAGCATCGCGGTCATCCCTGAGTCCACGTGGCCGGGGATCTCGCAGATGATGGTGTAGTTGCCCTTTTTCAAGCCGTCGAGCGAGAGGCTCCCGGTCTCGCCCGGCTGCAAGTTCTTCGATCGCAACTCCGTGTTCTTGACGGCGAGATTGTGCTCGACGAGCCCTCCGTTGGTGATGCTGATGGTGCCGTCGACCGGCGCGCTGGTCATCGCCGGCTCGATCGCGAACTCGGTGAGGGTGACCTTCGTAGCCGATCCGCCGACGGCGGCCTCCGCCTTGGCATCGTCGCTCTTGGTGTTGGCCAGCGCCGCGATTCCCAACGCGCTGAACGCGAGCAGGACTGCGAGCAGGGCAAACAGCCACGCCCCCATCCCGAACACTTCACGATCGTTGCGCCGTAACTTCAGCACGAATCCTCCGTTGCCAGTTGATGGTCCTTCTCATCTTCTGTATCGCCCGCGCCGCGTTCCAGGGTCCAAGGTCACAACGGTTAGAGAGCGAGGGCCCTTCACCGGCGGCCGCCCGGCGCCAGAGAATCGGACTGACAACCACCCACGGGAGGCACGGCGATGGAGATACTGGTCACCGAATCGATCGCCGGGGCCGCCCGGACCGCAACCCAAGAGTTGGAGGCCGCCGGTCACCGCGTCCGCCGGTGTCACGACGACGACGCCGCGCCCTTCCCCTGCGCCGGACTGTTGTCCGAATGCCCGCTCGACGGAGATTCGATCGACCTCGTGCTCGCGATCCGCCCGCACGTGGCACCCCGCCCGGCCGCCGACGAGGCCGGCATCACTTGCGGGCTCCGGCGACGCATCCCCGTCGCGATCGCGGGACAATCCGTGATGAACCCGTTCGAGCCGTTCGGTGCCGAGGTGATCAATGGGAGTCTCGTCCGCGAATGCGACCGGATCGCCTCGGGCCGCCGACCGGGCCACGAGGCGGTGGCGGGCGCGGCGACCCGCGCCGCACTCGTTGCGGGCGGGTTGCCAACCGAGCCCTCCGACGTGGCAGTTCAGCGCGTGGACGGTCGGCTCCGGGTGCGCATCTTCGTTCCGGCCGAGGTCCCGGAGATGGTGCGCCGGAAGATCGCGGTTCGCGTCGTGGGACAGCTCCGCGCGTTCGACCGGCATGCTGGCGGTATCGACGTCGGCGTGGCGTCGATCGGTACTGGCACTTGAGGCATTTGGCGTAGCGCCGTCGACGCGGAGGCGGTTCGATTCAGGGCCGCAACCCCCGGAAATCGGGCGCGGCTATGGTCGCCGCACCCGCGGCGACCGCTGAACTGTGCGCCGGCCCAGTTGGCCCCACCCCAGGTGGCAGACCATGAGCGACCAACGCACGAACCTCGACCGGATCAGCGCCGCCCACCTCGGGCTGGATGAGATCGTCGCCGAGCTCCACGAGCGCACGAGCGCCGCGCTCGTGGCGGCCGACCGCTTCCGCGTGCTCCTCGAGGCGGTGTTCGCCGCCGGTACCGGACTCAGTCTCCCTGAGGTGCTGCGCGCGATCGTGGAGGGTGCCGTCGGTCTGGTCGACGCCCGCTACGGCGCGCTCGGCGTCATCGGCCCAGACCAGCAACTCTCGGAGTTCATCACCGTCGGTATCGACGAAGAAACGCGTGCGCGTATTGGGCCCGAACCGCGCGGTCACGGCATCCTCGGTCTGCTCGTTCGTGATCCGCGCCCACTGATGCTGCGCGACCTGAGCGAGCATCCCGATTCCGTCGGCTTTCCACCGAACCACCCTCCCATGCGGTCGTTCCTCGGGGTCCCCGTTCGAGTGCGCGATTCGGTGTTCGGGAACCTCTACCTCTGTGAGAAGCAGGGCGCCGACGAGTTCAACGACACGGACGAAGAGTTGGTCGCGGCCCTGGCGATCGCCGCCGGCCTCGCGATCGAGAACGCCACGTTGTTCGCCGAGGAACGCCGCCGGGAAGAGTGGCTGAACGCGATCGGCAAGATCTCCCGTGACCTCCTCGCCGGTGCCGCGGTCGATGACGTCCTCAACGACCTGGCCCGCCACGCCGTTTCCATCGCGCGGGCGGACCACGTGCGTCTGCTCCTGAACGAGCGGGATGCCACCGAGCTCACCGTGGTGGCCGCGTTCGGAGTTCGCTCCGACGAGGTGATCGGCGTGCGCGTTCCCATCAACGGCACCGCGGCCGGCGACGCGTACCTCACCGGTGAGACCCTCGTCATCGGCGACGCCGAGACTGATGCCCGGGAGTTTCTCCCGGCGATCGAGCCCTTGAGCCCGGGTACGGTGATTTACGCGCCACTCGTCGCCGCGGACGAGACTCTCGGCGTACTGTCGGTCGACAATGCAAAAGGCGGACGCGCGTTCGGCGCACTCGACATCGAGGTCGTCACGAGCTTTGCGCGTCAGGCCGCGTTGGCCCTCGACCTGGCGCGCAGCCGCGGGAACCGAGACCGGATCCGAATGCTCGAGGACCGGGAACGCATCGGACGCAACTTGCACGACACGGTGGTTCAACGTCTCTTCGCCGTCGGGATGCAGCTCCAAGCGAGCCTCATGGCCGATCCCGCCGACCAGCGAGATCGCATCGAGCAGTCCATCGACGAACTGGACGCGACCATCAAGGAGATCCGCACGAGCATCTTCCTGCTCTCGACACCCGCCGAGCACGGGCTGCGCCACGAGATCACCGCGTTGGTCGATGGCTACGCGGATGTCTCCGACCTGCTGGTCCGCGTCGTCTTCGATGGACCGGTCGACACTGCGATCTCTCCCGAGGTGGCCAAGCACGTGGAGGCGGTGGTCCGTGAAGGTGTTTCGAATGTGGTTCGCCACGCGAATGCGCGTCACGTCGACGTGCTCGTCGAGGCGGCGCGTGATGTCCGCGTGCGAATCTCCGACGACGGCGAAGGCATTCCTGAAATCGGGACGCGTCGGAGTGGACTGACCAACCTGGGTCGACGGGCCGAAGAACTCGGCGGATCCTTCGACGTCACGTCAACCGCGCGGGGCACGACGCTCATTTGGCGAGCCCCCTTGACCGGAGCGACATGAACGCCAACGCGCCGATCCGAGTGTTCCTGCTGGATGACCACGAGGTCGTGCGCAACGGAGTGCGGGCGTTGCTCGAGGCAGCCGGCATCGAGATCGCGGGAGAGGCCGCCACGGCTGCGGACGCACTCGCTCGCGTGGGCCCGACCCAGCCCGACGTCGCGATTCTCGACATCCAGCTCCCGGACGGATCCGGCGTTGAGGTGTGCCGGACCATCCGATCAGAACATCCATCGGTGCAGTGCCTCATGCTGACCTCTTTTGCAGACGACGAGGCGCTCTTCGACGCCATCCTCGCGGGGGCCAGCGGATATCTCCTCAAGCAGGTGCGCGGCACCGACATCGTGGATGCCGTGCAGCGGGTCGCCGTCGGACAGTCGTTGCTCGATCCCACTCTGACCGGACGGGTTCTCGAACGGATGCGCCAACCACCCGCCGAGGACGAACGACTCGCCCGCCTTACCGGTCAGGAGCGCAAGATTCTTGCGCTCATCGCGGAAGGCCTGAGCAACCGTGAAATCGCGGCCCGGATGTACCTCGCCGAGAAGACAGTGAAGAATTACGTCTCGAACTTGCTTTCCAAGCTGAACATGCAGCGCCGAACCCAGGCCGCGGTATTTGGCGTCCAGGTACTGACCGAGGACGGACCAACGCCGACCTGACGACCGGCACGCAGATCGAGGTCCTTCGACCCTACCGAGACAACGGTTCTTCCGGCATCCTCGAAGGATGCCTGATGGTTTTGCGCTCCATGAGCTTTCCCGTGCCGAGTGTCTCGACCGCTTGCGGCAGGCGAGAGTCGGCCGGATCGGCGTCAGTGTGGACGCGCTCCCGGCTATCTTTCCGGCGTTCGTCAAGATGGTCGGTGATTCCATCGTCTTCCGGACCGCGCCGGGCACCAAACTTCATTTCGCCACCACCGGAGCAATCGTCGCCGTCGAGATCGATAACGTCGACGAGACGACCGGTGAAGGCTGGAGCGTCCTGGTACGCGGGGTCGCGAGCGAGATCATCGATGGCCCCGATTTCGAATCGGCTCGGACCGAACTCGAAACCACGTGGTTGGAAGGAGCGCGCGAGCATCTGGTGGCCGTCAAGACCGATCTCGTGACTGGCCGCCGCCTCGGTCACCGGGCGAGTGCACCGAACCCATAGCTTCGGAACGTCACCCCGTTCGAACATCACCCCGTGGAACGTCACTCTCGAAAGGAACCTTCAATCATGCAATCACCGCCGACCCTCACCTTCGGAGACGATGGATCGCCCGCCTCCGACGTCGGCTGGCTCTGGATCAACAGCCACGCGTGGCCCGGCTGGCGACTCGAGATCATCACCGCGCACATGCCCCCCGTCGGACCACCACCAACGCCAGAGGACGCGACGCTGCATCACTGGGATCCACCCGTCGCGCGCGCGCCGTTCGCCGAAGCAGAGTTCCACGAGATCGAGAACCTCACCGCATCGATCGACCCCCGGCTTGCGCTCTGGCGACCAACCGACCTGCTCGTCATCGGACCCCGAGGTCCGGGCCTACTCAAGGCACTCCACCTCGGCAGCACCGCCGAGTGGCTGCTCCAACACCCGGTTACACCGCTCCTGATCGCCCGATCCGGCCATCCGGTTCGCAGCCTCATCGCCGGTCACGACGGATCCCCACATGCCCAACACACCATTCGGCGTCTCACCCAGCTCCCCTGGATCGGTGGAGTCGAGATCACGGTCCTGATCGTGAACGACGGTCGCACCAACGTCGACACCGCAACCGCGATGGCTCGGGACGAGTTCGCCACGATCGACATTGAGCCGGAGATCGTCGTTCGCGACGGCAAGCCAACCGCCGTCATTTTCGAGGCGATCGAACAGCGAGCCCCTGACCTCGTCGCGCTCGGCACGCGCGGTCTCACCGGCCTGAAGCGACTCAGCTACGGCTCCACGGCCGGCGCGATTGCCCGCGCCGCCAAGTGCTCGGTATTCCTGGCCTCTGAGGAGACCCCGCCGACGACGTCTCGTTCCCAGCCCTGACGGGAACCGGGCGAGCATCAGGGACATCGACCCAGCGGTGGTCCCGCAGCGGGATTTCTTCGAAGCTTCATCCTGACCGTCGCAGGTGCTTCACGGTTGCGGTGTTGTATGCGCACGCCGGAGAAGCGACGACGGAGACGGATTGATGATGAACGGCGGTTGGGGCGTGTGGGCCCTCGGAGCGTCGATCATGGTGGGCTTCTGGGCATTGGTCTTCTGGCTGATCATGAGCCGGGTCCGCGGCGGATCCGCGAACACCGGACCGGAAGTGCCCAGTGCTCAGGATGTTCTCGCCGAACGGTTCGCGCGCGGCGAAATCGACGAGGACGAGTTCGAGCAGCGCGACGATGCATTGCGCAGAGGCAGCCGGCCGCGGACGTGACCGCGACGACAAAACCGTGAAGGTGAACAGGACGTGTACCCACCCGCACCGATGCGGGATCGGTCCATAGGATGCCCGGCATGCGACGGCGGCGGATTCTCGTCGTCGACGACGAAGAGAAGATCCGTACGATCCTGCGGGGATACCTCGAGCACGAGGACTTCGAAGTCGCAGAGGCGGCCGACGGCGAAACGGCCCTTCAGCTCACCCGCGAACTCGCGCCGGACCTGATCGTGCTCGACGTGATGATGCCGGGCACCGACGGGATCGAGGTCCTGCGTCGGCTGCGGTCCGAGTCTGAAGTCTTCGTCATCCTGTTGACGGCCCGGACGGACGAGGTCGACACATTGATCGGTCTGTCCGTCGGAGCCGACGACTACATCACGAAGCCGTTCAGTCCGCGAGAACTCGTAGCTCGGGTCAAGGTTGTCCTCCGCCGGGACCGTGACGGCATGCGACCGGACGATCGACTCCGCTTTGCCGGGCTCGAAATCGATCCGGCCCGTCGGGAGGTGCTCCGCCACGGCAACCCGATCGAGTTCAGTGCGCTCGAGTTCGATCTTCTCGCCGCGCTGGCGCGCGCACCGGGCCGCGTGCTCACCCGCCGCCAGCTATTGGAGCAGGTGTGGGGCTGGGATTTCTTCGGTGACGAGCGGGTGGTCGACGTTCACATCCGCAGTATCCGCCGAGCGCTCGGCGACGCGGCCGATGCCCCGGAACTCATCGGTACGGTGCGCGGTGTCGGCTACAAGTTCCTGGGGGCGGTGCCATGAGCCAGCTTCGTCGCCTGGACGTACGACTCTTCTCGTCCTATGCGCTCGTGGTCGTGGTGGGCGCGGCCACGCTTGCCATCACCTTCGTGCTCCTCGCGCCGACAGTCTTCGACAGCCATCTTCGGTCGATGCCCGGCACGCGTGGCGGGTACCTCGAGCCGGACTCGCATCGAGCATTCGTCGACGCGGTTTGGATCGCGCTCCCCGTCGCGATCCTGGTCGCCGTCATTGCGTCGGGCGTCATCGCGGCGATCGTGGCGCGCCGAATCCTCCGTCCGATCGACGCGGTGCGATACGCGACCCAGCGACTCGCGAACGGACACTACGACGAACGTGTTTCCGAGCCGGCCGAACTCGAACTCGCGGCCCTCGCAGTCGATGTGAACCGCCTGGCCACCGAGTTGCAAGCGACCGAGCGTCGGCGCCGCGACTTGATCTCCGAAGTCGCCCACGAGATGCGCACACCCATCACCACGATCGACGGATACATCGAAGGGCTGCTCGACGGCGTCTTCGATCCTAGCGAGGAGGTCCTCACCGGTATCGGTGAGGAGACTGCGCGCCTCCGACGCCTCGCTACCGATCTCGGGTCGCTCTCGCGTGCCGACGAAGACGTGCTCGATCTCCGCCCCGTTCCGTCCGATCTCACCGTTCTCTCGGTCAGAGTCGCCGCGCGGCTTCGACCTCAATTCGAGGGCAAGGGCGTGGCGCTCGAAGTCCGAGAGGGCCCGGTTCTGACCGTACACGTCGACGAAGAGCGAATTGCCCAGGTACTTACGAACCTCCTTGGCAACGCGCTCAGCTATACGTCCGCCGGTGGCTCTGTCGTCGTCGAGGCCGAACTGTCGGGTCGAGACGCGCGAGTAATGATCACTGATACGGGCGTCGGAATCGCGGCCGGGCATCTCCATCGAGTCTTCGAACGCTTCTATCGCGTGCCCGGAATCGACCGACCGGCAGGAGGCAGCGGTATCGGCCTCACCATCGCCCGCAGCATCGCGCGCGCCCACGGCGGCGACGTCGACGCCCGTTCGCCCGGCGTCGGACTCGGCGCGACGTTCGAACTTCAACTTCCGCTTTCACCCGATCAGACCTGATGGCCCGTCTCGCACGAGATCGCCGTGTCCTGGCGGCGAAGGCAGCGCAGGTAGTTGTGCCCCAGAATGGCAATCGGTCCGGCACCGTCGCACGACTTCGAGACCACGGCATGTCGATGTTCGTCGTACTCTTCTTGTTGAATCTGGCCGACGAGTTCGACCGGGCCGTCCTGGCGGTTGCGCTCGACGACATCCGTCGTGATTTCGGGCTCTCCGATGCCGAGGTGGCGCTGCTTCCCGTCGCGTTCATGTTCACGGCCGGGATCGTGGTGGTCCCCGCCGCCGTGTGGGCTGATCGCTGGATCCGAAAATACATTCTCGCGATCGGCGCGGTTGTCTGGTCGATCGCAGGCATCGCCGCGGCGGGCGCGAGCACATTCACCCAGCTATTCGCAACACGGATGTTCCTTGGCTTCGGCCAGGGAACGGCCGCGCCAACCCAACTGAGCCTGCTCTCAGATTCCTATCCGGTGGCGGTGCGGGGACGTGCTCTCGCGTGGAACCTCGCCGCCAATCCGCTCGGCCTCGCCCTCGGCGGCGTGATCGGGAGTGTGATGATCGCCGGAGTCGGCTGGCGTTGGACCTTCGTCGCCGCCGCACTTCCCGGGTTCGTGCTCGGAGCCGTCGTACTCCGGCTCCCAGACCCGTCACGCGGCGAAGCCGATCTCAAGGTGGCTACCGATCAGAACCCGTTCCTCACTGCGTTCCTCAGTGAACCCGACACCAAGGAATCATTCCGTGAGGCAGCTCGCGCCATCGCCCAACAACCGACGCTTCGCCGTCTCATCATCGCGAACGCGGCGCTCGGGTTCTCACTGTTCGGCGCGGTGTTCTGGTTCCCGACCCTCTTCGAACGGCTCTACCGGTTCGATACCGACACCGCCGGTCTCGTCATCGCGCTCGTCGGAGCGGCTGCCTTCGCCGGGACCTGGTTCGGCGGTCCACTCGCCGACCGGAACCTCAGCCGAGGCTTTCCCCATCTCGCGACCTTTGCGGCGCGCTGCATCGCCGTGACCGCAATCACCTGGCCACTCGCGTTTCTCTCGCCGTGGCCGGAGGTCACTCTTCCTCTCCTCGTCATCGGCGCGGGCGTCGCCTCGCTCGGCGCCGGCGGCCTCATGTCGATTGTCGCAGCATGCGCGCTCCCTAAACGTCGAAGTCAGGTCTTCGCCGCGTACGGTCTCGCGCTCACCGCGTGCGGCGCGGCCCTCGCACCAGTTGTCATCGGCCTCGGATCCGACATCTTGCAGGCTCAGGGCTACTCGGAGGCCCATGCCCTTCACTGGTCCATCTTCGCCTGCACCGCCAGCGTCATCATGGTGGCAGTCTGGATGGTGAAGCGCGCGGCGCGGAGCTGCGCCGCCGACGCCAACGACACCATCAACGAGTTCCTCACGTCCCTCATCCAGGTCGAGCCTGTTTGAGTGCTCGACGATCCGACTCGCACGAGGCGACCTTTCCCCCGAAGCGCACGCACTGTGCGCGTCGTCGGTGGCGAGTTCAGCTTCCGGCCGTTGACGATTCGCGTACGCGCTGGAGAGACGGTGAATCTCATCCTGGACAACCGGGGTTGGACATTCCATACGTTGACGATCTCGGGTCTCGATGTCGAGCTCCGTGCCGACGCTGGTGAAACGGCGCGCCGTGCGCTCGTCTTGCCTGCGTCCGGTACCTACGAGGTTGTGTGCACCGTTTCCGGTCACGCCGGCGCCGGGATGCCAGGCAACCCTTGTCGTTGAACCACGTTGAGCGCGGGCGCTCGTACCGGTGTCCGTGAAGTTCACCGGGCGGACGAGTCGGGACCTTCGCCCCTGCCGGGGGTGTCCCCGATACGCAACGATGGAGGCACGCTCGAGCGCATGAAGCTTTGGGACGACATCGACGCCGACCCGCATTCTCGAGTACATAGATTTGGGATGCGGCGTTGTGCTTGCCAACGACGTTGCGGCCCGAACGGAGGACACGGAATGAACGCAACCACCGCGATCGGACCATCACGATGGAGCGCTGATTCCATCACTCGGCTTCGGTCGCGTCAACGGCCGTGCAGCCGATGATCGACGTCTACGGCGATGTGACGTGCCCGTTCACGTACGTCAGCCTCGTTCGATTGATCGAGCACCGCGACCGCGCCGGCATGCACGAGCCGATCCACGTCAAGGCGTGGCCCCTCGAGCTCGTGAACGGCGCGGCCCTCGCGCCGGCCCTGGTCACGGACGAGATCACGGCGATGCGCAAGGAGGTCGCACCAGACCTCTTTGCGGGCTTCAACCCGGAGGTGTGGCCGACAACGTCGCTCCCCGCACTCGCGCTGGCGGCGGCCGCGTACCGCGTGACCCCAGTGATTGGCGAGCAGGTCAGTCTGGCCCTGCGCTACGCACTGTTCGAAGCGGGGCGCAACATCGGCGCGCCTGACGTCATCGGGGACGTCGCCGAGCGCCACGACATCACCGTCGAGGCTGCCGACCACGAAGCAGTGATCGCCGATTGGCACGAAGGCCAGGGCCGCGGCGTCGAAGGGTCCCCGTACTTCTTCGCCGGTGGCGAGGGTTTCTTCTGTCCATCGCTCGACATTCGTCACGTCGACGGGAAGTTCGTCGTGACGTCCAACCCTCCCGAGCAAGAACGGTTCCTGGAGAAGGTCCTCGGCCAACCGCGCGCCTCCTGACTGTCATTTCTCATCTCCTGATGCTCCGCGGCGGACGACGACGACGGGACACGGGGCGTGGAGGAGGACCTGCTGGCTGACCGATCCGAGGAGCAGTCCCTTGAACCCTCCCCGGCCCCGAGAGCCGACCACAACGAGATCGTCGGCCGACGCATGATCGAGGAGGACCGAGATCGCCGGGCCGGGCTCCACGACGCGTTCGACGTCGACACCTTCGAGGTCGTCACCGACCGCGATCAGTGCGTCCTCCACCAGCCGGCGCGATCGCTCCAGGAACAGGTCGGGATCAAGATCAGCGATATCGGTCCAGTATTCGGCGAATGGGAACACGACGCCGGAAACGACGAGCAGCGTGGCGTTGCGCAGCTTCGCCTCCTCGGCCGCGAACCGCAGCGCCTCGAGCGCCTGATCAGAGCCATCGATTCCCACAACGACGTTCATGACGATCTCCGCAAAGCCGAACGGATGGAAGGGGTGCTGAAATCACAGTGACAACGAATCGACGATCGCGGTAGGGCACAAGGGCCCTCCCCGCCGGCGTATTTTCGCAGGAAGCGAGAGCGTGTCACCCGGTCGCCGCTTTCGACCGTCTGTATCCATGAAGCCGGTCGTCAGCTCAACCCGAACGAAATGACTCCGGACACGACAGGAAGACACTCCGAAGGGGAGGCAGTAATGGCACAACACAAGAAGGTAAAGGTCCGGTCGCTCGCGGCAGTATGTGTCGTCGGGCTCGCCGGGGCCGGATTGGCGACCGCCGCGGCGTCCGCCGAGTCGTCAGGCGTCACTCGCGGCGCGCTGACGCCGTTCGCAGCCGGGGCGGGCAGCTCGATCAGTGGTCGCGCCCAGATGGTTCGGAACGCGAGCGGATCGACGATCGTGACGCTCCACGCCACGGGGCTCACCCCGGGTGGAACGTACGCATCGCATGTGCACGCGGCACCGTGCGCAGTCGGTGCGGCCGACGGTCACTACAAGTACGACCCGGCCGGTGCGCCGACCCCGCCGAACGAGATCTGGCCCGGGGGTGGCCCATTCGTCGCCAATGGCGGCGGAATCGCGAACGGTCACGCCGTGGCGGGTTTCACTGCCGGCGCGACCGCGGTATCGGTCGTGGTTCACGACCTCTCGTTGCCATCGACTGCAAACAAGGTGGCGTGCGCCGACTTGAGTTGATCGGCGCCGAGGCTGGCGAGGCTGGCGGGAACGACGGTCAGCGTCAGTGAGCCGGGGCGGGTTCGTCCTCGATCGGTGGAAGCGCCGCGATGATCGCGTCGAGGTCCGCGTATTGGGCATCGTCGATCTCGGGTGCGGCGGCTTCGCCGATCGGGGACCAATCGGTACGGCGGAGCAAGACGACCGCAGCGGCCGCGAGGAGAAGCGCGATGCCGAGGCCGATGGCGAGGCGATTCGTGTCGTAGGTCGCGCCGGGGGGCGCGGCGAACGCGATCGGAACGACCGGTGCCCGGGCGAACACGGTCTCGGACGTGACCGAGACGCCGCAATCGTCACCTCGGAAGCACGGGGCGCGTTCGGTCCCGACCCGGCCCGGTTCGAGTGCGAGTTGCGTCCGGCCGGTCCCGTCACGGCGGACCCGCAACGGTGCGGTCGGTCCCGGTGCGCCGCAGCGCGCGCCGGTGGCGTCGGGCGCCGCGCAGAGCATCGCGGTGAGCTGCGAGCCGGGCGGGAAGTCGTCGACCTCGACGGTCACGGTCTCACCCTCGAGCGCGAGTCCGCGCGCCGGGGTGACCCGGATACGGCCGGCCAGAGGCACGCGGTCACCGAAGACGGTCTGGATCTCGCCGCGACGGCCGCCGACCGAGGCTCGCACCACCACCGTGCATTGCGCGGCATTGGCCCCGCACTGACTGGAGACTCCACGCGCCGCTCGGAAGTTGTTCGTGACGAGATACTGGAAGTTCGCTTTTCCCGTCGCGTCGAACTGGACCGGAACGCGGTTGCCACATCGCAGACGCGATTCCTGAATGCACTGCTGCGCAGCTCCGCGCGCGAACGGGTCGAACCCGGTGGCCCGGACCCGCAGAACCGTCGAAGGCCCGAGACCGTCGGCGACGTCATAGGACGCAGGGAACGCCGCGCCGCCGTCGGCCTCGATCGCGACGACAGGCCCGAGATCCAAGCGTTGCGTACCTCGCGGCGCGGGTTGGGTCGAGCGGGTCGTGGTGTCAGCCGGCGCCGGGGCGGGCGATCCGGTTGGACGCGCGGTCGTCGGCGGTCCCGGCCTGGATTCGCGGTCGTCGTCGCGGCGGCCGTCGATACCGACGAGGCCGACCGACACAACCACCGAGCCGACGAGCAGGAGGATCCCGAGCAGCAAAGCGACTGCGGGGCCGACCGCGCCCACAACGCCGGCGCGATCGGCGCGCCGGGTTTCGGTGATCGGTCCGATCCCCGCGAAGCCGACGATCCCGAGCGCCACCAGCACGACGGCCAAGGGGACGAGCAACACGAGCAGAATCACGGTCGGTTCACTCGTGGCGGACCGGTGGAGCGCTCGGCGGCGACTGTTCGTCGAGTCGGCGGTTCAACGTGAGGATGCGCCCGATGATCGGCAACATCAACACGTTCAACCCGTGCAGCACACCGACGATGAGGAGGATGCCACCCAGGCGAACCGTGACCGCTTGGAGTTGCGCGGCGTTGACGGTGTTGGCCCATCCGGTATCCGGTGCGAACTGCACCGTGAAGAGGATGAATGCGAAGAAGATCAGGTAGTACGCAACGTCCATCAACACGATGAAGCTCTTGCCCGTCCGAGGGTTCGCTCGGAACACGTCGGCCGCGTAGCTCTTCCCGAATCGCCGGATGAACGGCCCCAACCACAAGGCCAGGAACACCATCCCGGAAAACCACAACAGCTCCAAGATCCACCAGTCCATGACGAGCTCTCCCTTCGTTCGTTCCGTTGTCGAAACCACCACTGCCATGACCATGCCGATCAGGCAGGCGATCACCGTGAGCCGGCGCCGACGTTGCCGACGCAGCCGCCGATCGTCGTCGATGCTGAGTGCGACCCGCGCGAACAGGTCGTCGCTCTCGTCGAGTCCACCGGCCTCGTCGACGAGCGCGTCCCGGAGTCGCTGCTCGACCGCCGTCACGCCGACGCTCCCGTCGGGTCAACTGCTTCGCTCGGGACACCCAGACGCAGTTCGAGCGCCGCGAGACCGCGTTGGAGATGGGTCTTGACCGAGTTACGAGAGATCCCCATCGCGTCCGCGATCTCGTCGATCCCGAGTTCCTCGTAGTAGCGCAGGACCAACGCTGTGCGCTGGCGATGCGGGAGTTCGCCGAGGGCCCCGACCACTTCTGCTTGGTCCTCGCGGAGTTCGATCTCGTCCTCGGTCGATGCCCGAAGGTCGTCGACCGGGAGATGGTGACGAAGCGACACCAGCCCGCGCCGATTGTTGTCGCGCGCCAGGTTGAGCACGATGGATCGGAGATACGGAGCGGCCTTGGCCTCGTCTCGGATCCGGTGGGCGGAGCGCGCCAGGCGGATGAAGGCTTCCTGGACCAAATCCTCGGCCGCGTTCCGGTCATCGACGAACAACCGTGCCAAGCGCACCAACGACTGGCCCTCCTGCTCGAACAGCCGGATGACGAGCGCATCGACATCGAGCGACGTCGTGGGCCCGGCATCGGCAACCGCTCGCCGCCGCCGCCCGCCGAGCGGCAACGCGTCGGCGAAGAATCGGGGCGCGAGCAACCCGGTGACGGCCATCGTCCCGACGGACGACGACACCCCCACCACCGGGTGACACGCGGCGAGCAGCGCCTCGCGGATCCGTTCCCCCCACACCGGCGGGAGCCTGCCACACCAACGTCGGCCCGGCGCTATGGCCCGACCGTCATCACGTTCGAGGGTGCGCTCGCACCGACAGCGTTGACCGCCGAGATCCGGAACCCGCAACTGATTCCGCTCGGACAGGTCGGGACCACGAACTGGACACTGCCGACCGGGGTCCAGGTCACCCCGCCGTTGATGGTGCGCTCACCGGTGAAGTCGAACACCGCACTGCCACCGTCGTCGGCGGGCGGCTGCCAGCCGAGACCGACGAGCACGCCGCTCCGGCGAATGGAGATCAGCGTGGGCGAGGAGGGCCGAGCCCACGTGGTGGCGCTCGTCTCGGACACCGGCCCGAGCCCGGCCGCGTTCCGGGCCCGCACCCGCACGGAACACGTCACCCGCTCCCCCGGACAGCTCACCGTCGCCGTTCGATACGGCGTCAACTCCACGAAGGTGAAGTTCGTTCCGTCGGTGCTGCGTTCGATCCGGTAGTCGAGGATCGGGAAGTCACCGGCGTCCGCCGGCGTCGACCAGAGCGCGCTCACCACCTGATTCCCGCCGCTCGGGCTCAGATCGCCGACCGCGCCCGGCGCCCGCCAGGTGGTCCCGTCGATCGGATCCGACCACGCACCCGGGCCGACGATGTTCACCGCCCGAACGCGAAGCGCGCACGTCACCCCCGGACTCCCACAGACCACGCTCGCCGCCATGCCGGAGTAGGTGCCCACGATGGGACCGGCGGGGCGGGTGATCTCCAGCTCGTATCCGGTCACACTCGCACCGCCGTCGGATGTCGGGGCGCTCCAAGTTGTGGTGAGCATTCCGTTCGCGGGGCCGGCGATCACACTCGTCAATGTGGGCGCGCTTGGCTCCGTGATGAGCGGCGGATCGTCGTCGAGGATGGTGCCGACGGCGATGGCGTCGGCCGATACCGCGCCGACCACGGACGACAGCATGACCGAGAGATCCTCGGCGCCCTCAACCGCGGTGTCACCGATCACCGGGATCGTGACGACGGCAGATGTCCGACCGGCGCGGATTCGCAGCAAACCGGTCCGACTCACAAAGTCGGTTCCGGCGGTTGCCGTTGCGCCGAACGTCGCGAACCGGGCCGTGACGTCCGTCAGTGCCGGCGCGTCGAGCGTCACCGTGAACCGCAGGGGGTAGCGGTTCACGTCGCCCTCGTACACCGACGCGTCGCCGATCGCGACCCGCCCGGCGGGCATCGGGTCGTCGTCGCGGATGGTGACGGTACCGCTCGGATGCGCTATCGGCGCTCCGTCCGAGGTTGCCAGTTCGACACTGAAGGTCTCGTCGCCCTCGACGGTCGTGTCGGCGTAGACGCGTGCTCGGATCGTGGCGACGGTCCGCCCGGCCCGGATCCGGATGCGGCCGGCCGGCCGACGGAAGTCCGACAGGCTGGTGGCAGTGCCCTCCACGACGTTGTACGCGATGTTCGTATCGACGAGCACCGGCGCCGACAGGGTCACGGTGAGCAGCGCGGGTCCGAACCCGATGTCACCCTCGTTCACGACGACACTGCCGATCGCGATCTCCGGGCGTGCCGCCGCCGCCGCCGGGCGGATCCCGCCCGGGACGAGGACGGCGGACGCCAACCCGAGCACGCCGAGCGCACAGCCGGCACGGCGAATCGCGGCAGGGCGTACCGTCCGGAAACTGGGGCTTCTCGACATCTGCGGGTCCCTTCTCACCACTCGCGCTTTCCCCTACAGACGTCCAGGAACCCGGCGCGGGTGACAGCGGGCACGGGTTCAATCGGAACCTCGGCGGGTGGACCGCTCCTTTGTCACCCGGGCGTCGCGATCAATCGTCTGTCTTCACGGACGGGCAGTTACGGTGGCTCCCTCGAGCTCGCAGCTGTCCGAGGTCGCAAACGAATCGCCACCGACTGCACCACGACGGGAACCGGTGGCCAGGTCGTGAGGAGCAACATGGCTCGAATCGTCTTTTACTCCATGGCGTACCGAGGCGACGTGTTCCCCTACGCGCCGGTGGCGGCGGAGTTGGCACGCCGTGGACACGACGTCACGTTCATCGCGCCGAGGGAACTGCTGCCCAGCCTTGCCGCCGATGGGGTGACCCTCACCGACGCGGATGCGGGTGAAATGTGTCCATCGGGCCTCGACCGCTACGGCGACTATTGCGCCCGTTGGGGCAAGGTCCTCTCCGGTGCGATGCTCATGCCGCTCTACTACCGGCGGCTGACCGTGCCGCGCCTCGATCCGATCCTGGACGCAGTCGAGCGCGTCGCCGACGGCGCCGACCTCTTGGTCTCGCACCCGGGCGCCGCGCCGATCGTGAGCATGCCGTTCGAACGGCGAGGGATCCCGTTCATGACCGGCGACCTGTTCCCGATGCTCGTCCGGACGTCGGACCATCCTCCGGCAGGACTCGTGCCCTTCCGCACCGGGCGCTCCGCGCTTGCACGTCGAGCCAACAACATCGCGTGGAACGCCGGCCGGAGTCCGATGGCACGGTGGTGTTTCGACGAGAAGCAGATCGTGGCCAAACGCCGCGCGCTCGGTCTGCCGACCGACGGCTGGCACGTGATGGACCGGCGACTGTCGCCAGACCACAACATGGCAATGGTGTCACCGCACTACTACCCGCCCGCGAGCGACTGGGGCGAGGAGTATCCATTCGTCGGGTTCACCAACTGGACGGGCCCCGACGACGAGCTACCGGCAGCTGTCGCCGAGTTCCTCCGAGCCGGTGAACCTCCCGTCCTCGTGTGCCTGGGGACGAGTGCCGCGTCCGCGGCTCCCGAGGTGTTCGATCACGCCGCGCGGGCCCTCGACGACCTCGGGCTGCGGGGCATGTACCTTGCGTCGAATGAGTTCATCGCGGCGCGGCTCGGGAACCGGCCCGGCGTGTGGCCGTTCGTACCCGTCGGTCCCGTCTTGCCACACGTCCGGGCGGTCGTGCATGCCGGCGCGCACGGCATGAACTCACTCGTGCTCGCCGCAGGGAAGCCATCGGTGGTCGTACCGGTGCTGTTCGACCAGCTGTGGCACGCGCGCCGCCACGAACAGCTTGGAACCGGCCGCCGCGTCCGCGGCAGGGTGAGCGTCGCGAAGCTCCGGGGCGTGATCGAATCGGTGATCACCGATGAGACCGAGTCCCGAGCGCAACAGTTCGCGACGTTGCTCGCCACGGAGAATGGAACGACGTGCGCCGCGGACCGGGTCGAAGCCGTGCTCCGCGCCGGGTGATCGGGAATGCCGGACCATACTGTCCGAAATCGACGCGACGGTCGATGTGACCACGGTGCGGGCGAGAACTCCTCAGGTGGTGCCGGCGATGTCGCGCCGTTGGAATGTGATGGTTGCGAGCGCGACGAAGGCGGCCGTGTAGAGGACGATCGTGCCGAGCGCGATGACGGGACCTCGGGTGAAGTCCACGCCTTCCATCTGATGCCACGGCACGACGGTCGCGATGTTCTCGCCCCATAGGTAGGGCGCGAGCCCGGGGCGCAGACCGCGGATCAGGTTCTCGACGACGGCGATCCATGCGAATACCGCACCCAGCGCGAACGCGGTATTGCGGCCGAGGGTGGCGAGCGCGACGGCGAGCATCGCGGCGAGTGCGGTGAGCAGCGCGGTACGCGCGATGACCATCATCAGCGCCAGCCACCAGTCGGTGTCGGTGCCGGAGGTGGTGCCGTTGGCCAGCACGGCGGGGAGGAAACTGGCGAGAAACACGACCTGTAACACGATCGCGACGCCGAAGGCAACGATGCCGCACGCAGCGGTGCGGACGAGATTGAGACGCGCCCGGCGCGGTTCCCACGTGAGAACCGTGGTGATCGATCCGGCTCGCCATTCCGATCCGGCGACTGCCGCACCGGAGAACAGCGCACCCAGCAACAGGAAGAAGCTGGCGATGAGTAACGCTCCGTCGGACTTGCCGGCGACCCACCAGTCGGAGAGCACCGCGGGGTGAACCGCCTCGCGCGCGTGCAACTCCGCGATCGTCTTACCGGCAGAGCTCGTGAAGGCGATCACCCCCGCCATGACGCACCCGAGGAGCGCAACCAGGACCATCACGCGCACGACGCGCCGGTGGAGCGCCCGGCGTATCTCAACCACCAGCAAGTTCATACGTCGACCTCCTCGAGGTTCGCGGTCGCGGGCACGCCGGGTCCGTCGGTCATTGCGAGGAAGAGTTCCTCGAGGCTGCGTTCCTCGGGCCGGAGTTCACGGACCCAGTGGCCCTGCTCGCCGAGAATCCGGCTGATCGTCCCGGCATCGGGGGGCGCCACCGAGACGCGCAGGTGATCGCGTTCGCGTGCCGCGCCGATCCCGGCCCGGTGGAGGACGGTGAGTGCGCCGATCGGGTCGTCGACGGTGACGAGCATCGCCGCGGCGGAGCCCGACGCGGCGATGACATCGGCCACGGTGCCGTGCGTGACGCAATGGCCGCGGTTCAGGATCGCGACGCGGTCACAGGTCTGCTGGATCTCACTGAGCTGGTGGCTGGACACGAACACGGTCCGTCCCTCGTTCCCCAGCCGCCGGAGGAGTTCGCGCACGCTGCGGATCCCGGCCGGATCCAGCCCGTTCGCCGGCTCGTCGAGGATCAACAGGGCCGGGTCCTTCAGCAGCGCCGCTCCGAGCGCGAGGCGTTGACGCATGCCGAGTGAGTACTTGCGTACGTGATCATCGGCACGGTCCGCGAGACCGACCTCTTCGAGCACGGCGTCGACTCGCCGCCGACCGATGCGATCGATCGCGCCCAGCAGCGTGAGGTTGTCGCGTCCGCTCAGCGTGGGGAGCAGCGCCGGGGACTCCACGATGGCGCCGACGTGCCGGATCGAATCGGCCAGCCCGCCGGGGACCGGCCGGCCCAACAACCGCACCGATCCCTTCGTCGCCGCCGCAAGTCCGAGAACGCATCGGATCGTGGTGGTCTTCCCGGAGCCATTCGGCCCGAGGAACCCGAAGACGCCACCCTCGGGGACTTCGAGGTCGAGGTCGTCGATCGCGACGGTCCGGCCTTTCCGGCGGCGGTACTCCTTCCGAAGTCCCTCGATTTCGATGACGTTGTTGCCCATGGGCTGATCCTCACGTTGCGGCTCTCAACCGAACAGACGTCGGCGCGCCCGCTCGCGGGTGACACGGGCCGGGCCGGCGGCGTGAGGTCCCGTACGGATCGGGATCATGAGAGCAACTACTCCTATCCTTGGAGTATGCCTTCTGATCCCGACCCTGCTCGCTGGCGGGTCGAAGACCTGGCCGAACGGGCACGCGTGTCCGTCGACACGATCCGCTTCTACCAGAAGCGCGAACTGATGACACCGCCCGAGCGCGTTGGCCGCGTCGCGTGGTACGGGCCGCACCATGAGCACCGTCTCGCGCAGATCAAGGCGCTCCAGGACGACGGCTTCACCCTCGCGATGATTCGCCGCGTCCTCGATGGTGACCTCGCACCGGTGGACCGCCCGCTCGCGGTTGCGGTCGCCGATGCCGGGGCCGACGACGGTGTGGACGCGGAAGACTTTCTCACCATCGACGAGCTTGCGCGCCGATCGGGAGTTCCGGCACCGTTGATCCAAGCCGTCGTCGCCGAAGGACTCCTCGTCCCGCGCACTCACGACGGGCTGGACTACTACACGTCCGCCGACATCGAAGTGGTCGCCGCCGGTCTCCAACTCCTGGAAGCGGGGGTACCACTCACGGCCCTGCTCGATCTCGCCCGCCAACACCATTGCGCGACGATCGGTGTCGCTGAAGCCGCGGTGGCACTCTTCGACGAGCACGTCCGGCAACCCCTGCTCTCAGCGGAGCTCGGTGACGACGAACGTGCGGCCCGGCTCGTCGGCGCGTTTCGACGCCTGCTCCCCGCAACGGGAACGCTGGTCGCGCAACACTTCCGGCGCGTGCTGCTCCAGGTGGCGCAGCAACACCTCGAATCGGTCGGTGACGAGAACGAGCGCGCCGCCGCCGACGCCGCTTCCTCACGTCGGATCGAGGACTCGTGGCCCGGCTGAGCCCGGTCGAACTCCCAACGGGTGAGGCGAAGCGCGCCACCGTCACCGCGATGTTCGATCGCGTCGCGCCCAGTTACGACCGCTTGAACCGACTGATCTCGCTCGGCCAGGATGCCCGCTGGCGCCGGCGCGCGATCGACGGGATCGACCTGCCGCGTGGCTCGCGCATCCTCGACCTCGCCTGTGGCACCGGCGACCTGTGTCGCGGCCTCGTCCGGGATGGGTACCGGCCGATTGGCCTGGACCTCTCCGCGGGCATGTTGGAGAGCAGCCGTCTCGACACACCGTTGGTTCGAGCGGATGTCCTCCGGCTGCCCGTGCCGGATCACGCCGTCGATGGCGTCACGTGCGGATTCGCGCTCCGGAACTTCGTCGATCTCGACGCCTTTGTCCGTGAGTGTGTCCGCGTCCTGCGGCCGGGTGGCCGCGTCTCGTTCCTCGATGCCGCTGAGCCCACCGGCCGGCTCGTCCGGCTGGGCCACGGTGTGTGGTTCCGTCACGCGGTGCCGATGATCGGCGGGTGGCTGGGTGATCGCGAGGCCTATCGCTACCTTCCCGCATCGACCGCGTACCTCCCCGAAGGTGACGCGCTGGTCGCGCTGCTTTCGAGCGCCGGACTGGACGACGTTCACCGCACGACCATGATGGCCGGCGCCGTGCAGCTCCTCACCGGGACGCGCGCCGCGCTTCATGCCCGCGGAACGGACGCATCGTGAGCACCCTCGACCTCGCGACCCAGTCGTTGGTCGCTCGGACCGTTCGCCACGATCTGCATCTCGCCCCAACGCACGAACTGCTCGACTGCCCGGTCGCGTTCGGCCCCGGCGCGTTCGTATGGCAACGCGACGGGGTCGGGCTCGTGACCGGGGGCGTCGTCGCCCGGGTGCCGGCCCATGCAGTGGCGGAGTTCCTACGCAGCGTCGACGTCCGCGACGAAGTGGAACAGCCCGGCACCGGCGCGATCGCGGTCGGCAGCCTCCCGTTCCTCGACGCCGACAGTGCGTGTCTGACGATCCCGGCGTGGATCGAAGGACGCTGCGCCGACGGGTCCCGGTGGCGAACCGACATCAGCCCGCAGCACGACGCGGTCACCAACGTGGCCCGCGCCGTCGGCGGGCCCACCGAACGGTCCGGCCCCGGGCGGACCCACTCGGAGTTGCTCACCACCCGCGATCACTGGAACACCGCGGTCCACGAAGTCCTCGCGGCAATCGATGCCGGCACACTCGAGAAAGCAGTCCTCGCCCGGACCGTGCGCGTCCGGACCGAGGGCCGGATCGATCCGCTCTGGTTGCTCCGCCGGCTCGCGGCGCGAGAGCCGGGTCGATTCCTCTTCGCCACCGAGCGGATCGTCGGCGCGTCACCGGAACTGCTCATCCGGCGGTCGGGTGAGACCATCACTTCCCAACCGCTTGCCGGGTCGGTCCCACTCACCGAGGGCATCGGCGCGATCGAACGCCTCACGCAGTCGGCGAAAGACCGCCATGAACATGCGCTCGTGGTCGACGCGATCTCGAGCGGACTCGGCGTGTGGTGCACGCGCGTCGAGATCGGCGCGACGACCGCCGTTCCCCTCGCTGACGTGGCGCACCTCTCCACCACGATTCGCGCCCGCGCCGACGCCGAGACTCCCTCGGCGTTGGGTCTCGCGCTCGCGTTGCATCCCACCCCTGCCGTCGGCGGCGCGCCGGCGGGGGCTGCCCTCGAACACATCGCTCGGTGGGAGCCGCACGGACGCGGCCGTTACGCCGGGCCGGTCGGCTGGGTCGACGCGCGCGGCGACGGCGAGATCGCAGTCGCGTTACGCAGCGCCGAACTCGTCGGGACCGATGGGTGTACCGCGCTGGTGCGCGCCGGTGCCGGAATCGTGGCGGGAAGCGACCCGGAGACCGAATGGGCCGAGGTCGACGCGAAGCTCACCCCGGTGCTGCGGGCTCTGACCATGGCCTGAGCGCGGACGCGACCGCGCGCCACACCTCGCGGTGGTGTTCCACATTGCGTGATCGATCGGTGCCGACGCGCACGAGGTGAACACCGCCCGCTGCGAGCGCGCCAGCAATGGCCACGCCGAGGTGCGCAGGTGCGTGGACCTCGGTCACGGTGAAGCCATGGACCGCGGCCACGGCCGGGAGGTCGGCGCCCGGAGGAGTCGCGAAGAGGGTCTCGAAGTGATGCGGGAGATCCGCTTGGGGCAAGAACGAGAAGATGCCCCCGCCGCCGTTGTCCACGACGACGAACACAACGCTGGCCCCGAGCGTTCGGGCGGCGAGCAGCCCGCCACCGTCGTGGAGGAAACTGAGATCGCCGCTCAACGCCACCGTCGGCGCGGCGCGCCCGAGCGCGACACCGAGCGCGGTGGAGACGAAACCGTCGATGCCGTTCACGCCACGATTCGCGATCATCGGGACTCCCGCGCGCGGCGGCGCGAAGGCTTCGACATCGCGAATCGGCATGCTCGACGCGACGACGAGCGCCGAGTCGGCCGGGAGGGCGGCCACTACCTCGCGCGCGGTACGGGGTTCGGAACATTCCACCCACCCGTCGATGACATCGTTCTGCGCCCGGACCGCGCGGTCGCTCGCGCGGTCCCATCCGTCGCGCCACGCACTGCGTCCGTCGGTGGCAGTCTCCAGTACCGCAGCGACCGAACGCAGGAGCGGTTCGGGTTCCGCACCCACCAGCGCGGCCGCCCGCCGATCGGGATCACACCATCGCAGATCCGGCCCGACCACCACGGTGTCGTCGCTCTGGGCCAGCCAGCGGTTGGCGATTGCGCTCGTGAGTGGGGCCCCCACCCGGATCGCCGCGGTGGGCGCATGCGCGGCAGCGAAACCGTCGGCGCGCAGCATCGCTTCGTACGCGTGCACCGCGCCCGGCACCGCGCCCAGCCCCGACAACGGGTCCGCGAGGAGCGGCCAGCCCGAGGCCGCCACGAACCGTTGCGCAGTGGCCGGACTCACCGCTGCGCCCCATCCCGCGACGAAGACCCCGCGCTCGTGCCGCCGCACGCGTTCGACGATCGCATCGACGACCGCGGGCTCGACGACGGCGGGCTCGATCGCTGCCGGCTCGACTCCTGCCGGGGCGGGACGCGGCGCGTTCGTGGTCCAAGGGGCGCCGTCGGCGCGGCCCGGCGCGGGAACGAGAGGAGCACCGGTGGGGAGGAGCGGCTCCCGAAACGGCAGATTCAGATGCACCGGCCCCGCCGGCGGACCCACCGCGGCCGCCACCGATCGGGCGCCGAGTTCGCGCCACGCGTCGGGCGCGCCCGGCCGATCGGTGGGGACCTCGGCATCGACGAACCAGCGCGTGGCGGCGCCGAAGAGCCGAACCTGATCGATGGTCTGCGGCGCACCCACGTCACGCAGTTCGGGCGGCCGATCGGCCGTGCACACGATGAGCGGCACCCGACCGTGATGAGCTTCGAGGAGTGCGGGATGCAGGTTCGCCGCCGCCGTTCCGGAGGTGGTCAGGACGACCGCCGGACGGCCAGTACCCCGCCCGATACCGACCGCGACGAACGCGGCGGATCGCTCGTCGATCACCACGTGGATGGCCACCCGACCGTCGTCGGCCAGCGCCAGCGCCAGCGGGGCCGAGCGCGAGCCCGGCGCGACGACGGCGTGGGTCACCCCACCCCGCACCCATTCGTCGACGAGCACGCGCGTGAATGCGGCCAGGGCATCGCGAGTCATGACAGCATTCCGCGGTGTCGATCACCCTGATTCCGGGCTTTTCGCAACCGCCCTCCGTCTGGGATCGCACGCGCGCCGCGCTCCCGGCGGCCGCCCGCTCGGCGGCCGCGGCCCTCGATGTTCCCCACGGTCACGACTTCGTCGGCACCGCCGCGGCGTTGGGCGACGCAGGCGGAATCGGGATGTACGTGGGCTACTCGATGGGTGGACGGCTCGCGCTCCGACTCGCCGTCGACCGTCCTGATCTCGTTCGGGCGCTCGTACTCGTCAGCGCGTCGCCGGGCATCGAATCGGTCGCGGACCGAACCGCGCGACGCGACGCGGACCTCGCACGGGCCCGAGAAATCGAGACGCTCGGGGTCGAGCAGTTCCTGGCGGATTGGCTCGCGCAGCCGATCTTCGCCACGGTGGCGCCCGACGCAACGATGGCCGCGGCCCGGGCGCACGCCATGAGCGTGGACCGGCTGCAACACCAGATGACCACTCTCGGCCAGGGCGCAATGGAACCGCTCACCACGCGGCTGCGTGAGCTCACGATGCCGGTGACGATCGTCGTCGGCCGGGCCGATGCGCGGTACTCCGAGATCGGCGGCGCGATGGTCGAGCGGATCGCGACCGCCCGTCTGGTCCAGCTCGACGGTGGTCACGCGCTCCCCCTCGAACAACCCGAGGCGCTGGCGGCGATCCTCGCGATCGTTCACGACGCGATCGTTCACGACGCGGCTGCCCACGACACAGCTGTTCACGAGACGACCGAATAACGATCGAGCAGCTCGATGGCCGGGACCGGCGGGAACACCTCCGGCACCCGCAGCCAACCGGCGACCGGGCGCAGCGGAGTCGTCACGACATCGCCGACGAGCGCAGACAATGTTGCCAGCCCACACGCGTACTCAAGTTCGGGAAGCGCACACGCCAACGCCAACCCGGCTGCGATCCCGATCGAGGTCTCCATCATCGAGGACACCACGACGGGGACCCCGGCGGCCGCGGCGACGCGGAGCGCGGCGCGCACACCACCGAGCGGCTGCACCTTCACCACCAAGATGTCGGCGGCGTGCGTCGCCGCCAGCCGGCGCGCGTCGGCTTCGCTACGCACACACTCGTCCGCGGCGATCGGAACCGCTACGCGGCGGCGCACGGCGGCCAGATCGGCGAGCGACGCGACGGGTTGTTCGGCGAACTCCAGGTCGGAGCGCGCCATTCGGTCCAGGACGGTGACCGCGGTTTCAACGTCCCACGCGCCGTTGGCGTCGACCCGCAGCCGCGGGTGGCGCCCCACGCGGTCTCGAACCCGCGCGACGCGCTCGACGTCGGCCGTGGGATCGCCCCGACCGACCTTCACTTTTACCGTCGCGAACTCGGCGCCATCCGATGCTTCGGTGTCACCGTCGAGCAGCGCGTTGACCGCGACCTGGTCCCGAACGCGCGGCGGCCAACCGGTTTCCGCGGCTTCATACGCGGCCGCACGCGCCCGCAGTTCGTCGCACGGGTAGCCCGGCCAGGGCGAGCATTCGCCCCAGCCCGCGGGACCCTCCACGAGGAGGATGGTGCGATCCCCGATCCGCAACCGGTGCTCCGTCGTCATCCGAGTACGAGCCCAGCGGTGAGGAGCGCGGCGAGGGCGATGGTGAACCGCACGGTCCCGATGAGCGCGCCCACCAGTTCCAGGGGCTGCTCGCTTCGCATCACGACGCGCGCCGGCGTGATCGCGAGCGGTGCGGCGATCAACGCGAGCAGCGCCGATGGCTCCTGGACCGCGATCGGGATCACAGCCAGCAGCGCGACGCCAAGACCGGCAACGAAGAGACCGCGTGCGGCCCGTCGGCCGAGCCGCACCGCGAGGGTGCGCTTCCCGGCGATGGCGTCACCCTCGATGTCTCGGATGTTGTTCGCCATGAGCACTGCGCAGGCCGGGAGACCGACTGCGAGCGATCCCCACCACGCGGCGGCGGGCACGGTTCGGTGCTGCACGTAGGCGGAGCCCGCGCACGCGGCGAACCCGAAGAATGCCAGCACCGCGAGCTCGCCGAATCCGGAGTATCCGTACGGGCGGCGGCCGCCGGTGTAGCCCCACGCAGCTGCGATCGCGACCGCACCCAACGCGAGCAGGCGCGGATCCACCACGAGGGCCAGGCCACCACCCACCATCGCAGCGAGAGCGAGCGCGCACCACGCCGCGCGACGCACCGCAGCCGGAGCCGCCACGCCGCTCGCGGTGAGCCGCATGGGCCCGCGCCGATCGGCATCGGTCCCCCGCACGCCGTCGGAATAGTCGTTTGCGTAGTTGACGCCCACTTGCAGCGCGATCGCGACCGCCGCCGCGAGTGCGGCGCGGCCGGGGCGAAACGACGCGTCGACCGTCGCCGCCGCGGTCCCCACCGCGACCGGTGCGATCGCGAGCGGCAACGTGCGCGGCCGCGCCCCGGCGAGCCACTCCGAGTAGGTGGCCACCGGCGCGGTCAGGGTCGCTTCGGGAACTGGTCGAAGTCCGGTGATCGCCGCTCGAGGTAGGCGCGTTTGCCCTCCTGCGCTTCCTCGGTCATGTAATAGAGCAGCGTGGCGTCGCCCGCCAGTTGCTGGATGCCCGCGAGCCCGTCGTCCGCCGCGTTCATCGACGCCTTGACCATCCGCAACGCGAGCGGGCTCATCTCGAGCATCTCGCGACACCAGACCACGGTTTCTTCTTCGAGCGCTGCGAGCGGGACCACCGTGTTGATCAACCCCATGGCCAGCGCCTCGTCCGCGCCGTACTGACGGCACAGCATCCAGATCTCGCGCGCCTTCTTCTGGCCGACCGAGCGAGCGAGGAGACCCGACCCGTACCCGCCGTCGAACGACCCGACCTTGGGACCGGTCTGACCGAACCGCGCGTTGTCGGCCGCGATCGTGAGGTCGCAGACCACGTGCAGGACGTGTCCACCACCGATCGCGTACCCGGCGACCATCGCGACAACCGGCTTCGGGAGCCGACGGATCTGGATCTGGAGATCGAGGACGTTGAGCCGGCCGACACCGTCGTCGCCGACGTAGCCGTCGTCGCCGCGCACGCGTTGGTCACCGCCGGAGCAGAAGGCATCCGGGCCTTCACCCGTGAGGACGATCACACCGATTTTGGGATCGTCACGGGCGATGTCGAAGGCGTCGCGAAGTTCGAACAGCGTCCGGGGTCGAAATGCGTTTCGCACCTCCGGACGGCAGATCGTGATCTTGGCGATGCCGCCTGCAATCTCGGAGCGGATGTCCGAATATTCGGGACCGGACGGCTGCCACTGCGCTCCGGGGCGAATCGGGTTCGTGGTCACGGTTCCTCCAACTCTGGGAGTGATCACTCCAACGGTTACCGTACCGATCCATGACCACCGCCGACGAGTCGCGGCTCGTCGCCGTGATGCTCCCCGCACCCGCGGCCGCGGCGGCGATCAGCCGGACGTGGGACGGGGGTGGCGCGGTGGCCGTCGTCGATCCCGGCGGCCCGAACCTGCGCGAGCGGCTCGAACGGCTGGCCCCCACCCACGTGATCGACATCGCCGGCGAGCACCGATATCCGGCCGGGCGCGGCGTGGCGTCAACCGTCGCCGCGGTGGTCGCGACCTCGGGCACCACGGGTGCGGCGCAGTTCGTCGAGCTGACTATCGGCGGTCTGCGCGCGTCGGCGGAAGCAGTGCATGCCGCACTCGACGTGGATCCCGATCGCGACCGCTGGCTCGCGTGTGTGCCGCTCCACCATGTCGCCGGACTCGCGATCGTCGCCCGCGCCTATTTCACCGACACCTCACTCACCGTGCACCCCAGGTTCGACCCGAGCGCGATTGCGCGCGACGCGGACGCCGCAACGCTGATCTCGTTGGTCCCGACGATGCTCCGACGAGTGCTCGATTCCCATCCGCCGGTGCTGCGCAAGTTCCGGCAGGTGTTGGTTGGTGGTGGCCCGATCGCGCCGGCGCTACACGCGGCGGCGACGGACGCGGGCGTTGCGCTCGTCACAACCTACGGCCTCACCGAAACGGGCGGCGGCTGTGTTCATGACGGCCACGCGTTGGCCGGTGTCGAGATCGCCGTGCGCGCCGGCCCGGACGGACGCGGTGAAATCTGCGTGCGCGGCCCGGTGCTCATGCGCGGCTATCGCGCGGCGAGCGGAGAGGGCACGACCACTTCGCCGATCGACGCGGATGGTTGGTTCCCAACCGGCGATACCGGCGTCTTGGATGGCACCGGGCGGCTCACCGTGGTGGACCGCATCAAGGATCTCATCATCACCGGCGGCGTCAACACGAGCCCGATCGCTATCGAGCGCAAGCTTGCAACCGTCGTAGGCATCGCCGACGTCGCCGTCGTCGGAGCCGAAGACGCCGAGTGGGGCGAGCGGGTGGTTGCGTGTGTCGTGCCGACGGACCCAGCGGCACCGCCGACCCTGGCCGCACTGCGCGACGCCGGGCGCGCGGCCGGACTCGGCGAGGCAGAACTCCCTCGGGAGCTGCGCATCGTCGCGACGATCCCCCGCACCCCCGGCGGAAAGATTCTCCGCACCCAACTCCGGTAACCGCCCGATGATCGTCGGCCGGCGCACGACCCGCGGCAGCGAATCCTCAGGCTCGATGTCCGTCCAACCCCGGGCAAGGCTCAGCTCATCAGTGGTCGACCGGTGTCGTCGCCGGATCGGGTCGGCCGAGCGCCTCGTCCGCATAGCGGTCCGGATCGGCATCGAAGCGTGCGGTACAGGTCTCGGAGCAGAACGAATAGGCCCAGCCCAGGTACGTCCGGCTCGCGTTGGACTCCCTCGGATCGAGACGCATGCGGCACACCGGGTCGACCTCTGCATCGTCGATCCCTGAGGCGACCAGGCGAATGATAAAGGCCTCCACGGGCTCGGCGATGTTGTGCAACGTCAATCGACCCAATGGATGTGCGACGAAACGAACCCCGGCCCCGGCCGCCACCGGCTGCGAGGCCACGACCTGTCCTGGTCCGGCCGCACTCGCGAGCCGCGCCGCCACATTGACGGTCTGACCGAAGACGTCACCCGGTCTGGTGATGATCGGCCCGACGTGCACGCCAACGCGTACCGTCGGATACTTCGGTTCCGCGTGGATTGCTGAGACGAATCGAACCACCGTCTCGAGGGTCGGCGCGATCTCCTCTCCTCGGAGCATCACTGCGTCACCGATGGTCTTGACGACTTCGACCTCCCCGCCGAGAGCTTGTTCCGCCAGAGCGAGGAGGCGATCGGCAATCACGACCGCTTCCTCATCGCCATGCGCGTCAGTCAGCGCGCTGAATCCGACGAGGTCAGCGAAGACGATGACCGCCGTGTCCGGACTCATTTGCGCGGAGTATCGCAGCGGGCAGCAACCCACCTTGCGGGGCCACGTGCACGCGCGCCTTCGGCTGAGCCGGTCGCAGTCATCGACCGAGCGTACGGCGTTGGCGCTCAGAGTGTCTCGACGTAGTGACTTTGGACCCTTCTACAACCCACCGTCGGAGCAGAAGCTCTCCTGAGATGGGAGGTGCCGATGGCCGACAACCATGACGTTCGTCGAAAATCGTCTCAGCCCCAGCCGGTCCCATGCGACACGCCCCGCATGGTGAAGGATCCCGTGTGCGAGATGATGGTCAACCCGACGTCTGCGCTCCGCAGCGACATCGGTGGTCGGACGTTCTACTTCTGCAGCAGCGGGTGTCAGCGCACCTTCGAAGCTCCCGACGAGGAGCTTCGGCGCATGAAGCGCCGGGCGACAATCGCGATGGCCGGGGTGTTGGTCCTGGCCATCCTGCGGGTCGCAGTGTTCCTCGGACTCGCGGCCGGAGCGACGTTGCTGACG